>JAZURH010000024.1:0-17527 GCA_045606125.1 Lentisphaeria bacterium
TGCGTCGCAGTTTCCCCTTACTGCCACGATTCTGTCTTTCAGGCTGTTCAGTATTTCCGATACTTTCTGGGGGGCATAATCCGGCTTCAGCGGATTTCTTGGGCCATGGTATAGCAGGTCCCCCAGAAGTATGATCTGCTGCGGCTGGAATCTTTCTATGTGCTGCTGAAGTTTTTCAAGTGCTTCAGGTGAACCGTGTATGTCAGAGGCAAATAGCAGTTTCATGATATGGTATCCTAAATTCTGATAATGGTCCGCAGTAGAGAGTCGCGGACCTGGTTATAAATGACTTGTTACCAGTGTCTGTACTGAATATCCAGAGCTTCTGATATTCTGTCCCTTATTGGGTGGACCGGAGATGACCTCAAGGGCCTGTTTTTTACAAGGGCTATGGCAAGTTTTTTCGAACGGACCACAAAACCTTCCGAGCCGGCGGCTCCGCCCTGACCGAAAAACTCTCCCATGTTGTCCCAGGGACCCACGGCGTATCCCAGGCCGAACTTTGCCCAGTCATCGGGCTTGACTGGATCATTTTCCCAACGGCGCATGATTATCGCATTGTCAATGGTGCTTTGCTGCAGAAGCTCCACTCCGTCCACACCGCCTTCGACCAGTCCTGCATAATGCCTGGCAAGGGATTTTGCGTTTCCTATGCCGTTTGCTGATGGGATGAATGCGTGTCTTATGGCATCGTGGTGGATGTAGTCACCGCACCATCCGGCTTCTTCGCTTTCAAAATCACTGGAATCTATTCTTACCATTCGGGCGTCCGCATCGGGAGTAGTACCGAAATACATGTCCCGGATTCCAAGAGGTTCGAAAACCTCGTCCCGTATTACATCTTTGAAATCTTTCCCTGTTGCCCTGCGTACTGTTTCACCGATAAGCCAGGCGTGGGTTATTCCCTGGTAGCCGCACTTTGTTCCGGGAGTCCATGCAGGTGTGCCCTCCGCAAGTTTTCTGCACATGAAATCCCAGTCTGCCATCTGATCCTTGCATTCCAGCCTGGGCAGTATGTGCATTCCGCTTCTGTGAGTGAGAATGTGCCAGAAGAGAGTGTCTTCCTTGCCGTTGCAGGCGTATTCCGGCCATACATCGCCTATCTTCAGGTCATAGGAGATGAGTCCTTTCTGTACCAGGCAGTGAACTGCAGTGGCCATTATGGGCTTTCCACAGGAGAATATGGGAATGAGTGAATCCGTATCAACCGGATTGCCATTGTGATCTGCGCCGGATGCAATGCTGACAGCTCTTTCACCATGGTCGTAGATCTCAAGCTGCAGGGCACCCTCTTCATGTTTTGCAGTTGCCTCGTCAAGAATGCTTTGAAGCTTTGGCGTCAGTTGTTCCCAGTTGTATGCCATATAAGGTTCTCCTTCGGAAAAACAGGTTCCCGTGTCCAGTTAAGGTAATTTCTGAAATTATCTCAGTTTTTTTATTTTTTCAGGGATTCCACGCCTTTGGCGTAGGCTTCCTCTGCCATGTAGGAACTTCTTACAAGGGGACCGGCCACCGCACGGGCAAATCCAAGTTCCTTTTCCGCGTAGTCCTGCCAGTATTGAAACTCTGCAGGCGTCAGCAGCTTCGCTATGGGCCAGTGTTTACGGGTCGGGCGCAAATATTGGCCTATGGTAACCATGCTTACGCCCGCATTTTTCAGGTCGGCAAGAGTACTGCGGATTTCATCGTCGCTTTCCCCCAGACCCAGCATGATCCCTGATTTTACGATTATGCCGCTTTCATTACGGGCTGCATGAGCCAGAACATTCAGGCTGCGACGGTAGATAGCCTTGTTTCTTATGGCAGGCGTAAGTCTTTCCACTGTTTCCACATTGTGACCGAAGACCGCCGGACCGGCTGCCAGAACAAGATCGGTGCAGGAAAGGTCCCCTTGGTAGTCGGAGCAGAGAACCTCGACTTTAGTATCGGGTGACAGTTTTCCTATTGCACGCACGGCATCCGCCATGGCTCCAGCACCCCCATCCGGCAGATCATCCCGGGTGACGCAGGTTATAACAGCGTATTTAAGCTTAAGTTCAGCAACGCTTTGTGCCAGCTTTTCTGCTTCATCCGGATCAGGATCCCCGGGCCTGCCATGATTCACTGCGCAGAAACGGCAGTTTCGTGTGCATGTGTCGCCCAGTATCATGAAAGTTGCAGTCCCGCGCTTCCAGCAGTCACATCTGTTCGGGCATTTTGTGCTTTCGCATACTGTGTGCAGCCCACCACCGTGTACCAGACCCGCCATGTCATGGCGCTCCTTGCCGCCTGAAAATGCAATGCGGAGCCAGTCCGGCATGCGCTGCCCCTCCGTGGGTTCATGTTTGCGCATAAACTCCATAAGCCGGGCACCAAGAACGGCATCAATGCCGTTGTCCTTGCCCTCAGCGGCATTTTTCATTGTATCAAGCGCCTTTTCGTCAGCCGGCGCCAGGTCCAGTGCCAGAGCTTCTCTGGCTGTGAACCAGCCTATATGCTGACCTTCCATAGGTTTTGCCACGGAATCAGTTTCGCAGGACATGAAATGGAGGCGTATGGATTTTTCCGGATATTCAAAGTCCAAAGCAAAAAGTTCACCGGCACAGCTGACATTCAGTCCCAGTTCCTCAAGCAGCTCCCGTTCAATGCATTGAGATGCAGTTTCCCCCTCCTTGATCTTTCCACCGGGAAATTCCCATTTCCCGGCAAGGTGGGACCCGGGCCTCCTTGTGGCCAATAAAAGGCGGTCGCCTTTCAGAACGACCGCCGCGCAGACTTCCAATTTCGAGGGCATGATTTTCAGTTTCGCTGGATAAATAATTGACTGTAAGCATCAAAGGGTCACAGCAATTGTCAGACAATGCCGTGACCCCCGGTCGAAGTAACAGAGCAGAACCCGGTGAGGAGTCTGCCCTGACTTGATTATTTTTTGTCACCGACCTGGAACTGGCCGCGGCGGTTAAGCTTATGCTCGCTTTCCGAAGCGGCGTTTGGTGCATCTGGCTTGTCTTCGCCGCAGGGTACTGTCAGCATGCGTGAATCGGCTATGCCAAGATTTGAAAGATAGTCCTTTATGACTATGGCGCGTTTTTCCGAGAGAGCACGGTTGTATTCATCGCTTCCCCTTTCGTCGCAATGTCCTTCAATGACTACTGCCTTTGCGCCGTTCTCTGTAAGGAATGCGGCCAGATTGTCAAGAACAGGCCTCTGTGAAGGCTTGATCTCATGTCTGTTATAGTCAAAGTACACCTTCTGGTCCCAGTTGGTGGCATTGGCGATGAAGTTGGCTGCCGGATCGTCTCCTGCACCAGACACGGGTGAATCCATGGAGCCCCAGCAACCGGTTTCGCCGTTGCCTGCTACAAACTGGGGAGCATCTCCGCTTGCCAGGTTGAAGCTTTCGCCATCGAAGGGTTCTGCACTCTTCTGCCCCTCAACTGCGCCTGTACCTTCTCTGAGATTTGCCAGGTTGAGCTTGGGTTTCTTTGCGCAGCTTGTTGTAATTACGGCAACTGATGTCAGTACGGCCATTGTGCGGAAAAGATTTTTAATTGTCATTTGCTGTTTCCTCGTTGTTTTTGCTATGTTATGTAATTGGAATTTTCGTTATTGGAGAAGTCCGGCTGTGACGATCTCGTTTTTAAGCCAGTTCGCCATGTTTCCGGAACCTATGTCATTGGGCATGCACCAGTTCGTCATCCATCTGCGGGAACTCTGTTCGCCGTTTATTACAAAGTTAGCCCTGGCATCGACTATGTTCACTTCGGCATGCTTGGCCGAGGAAACAAGTTGCTGGGCAATAAGTTCCTGCAGGGTTGCACGCTGCTTTGCAGTGTCCGGTCTTGCTTCTGCCTCCGGTCCGTCCTGCCAGTAGATCGGATTGGGTATGAGGCAGAGCGGCTTGGCGCCTATGCCGCGTATTGCTGCCGCAAGGGCCTTAAAGTCATTGTCAATTTTGTTAAGCAGATCGTTCAGTCCTGCCTCGTCCAAGTCAGTCCTTGCATCCATGACTTCCGCAAAGAGGCTTGAGAATACAACTGCATCGGGCTGGAAAGGCGCTGCATCGCGATTGAATCTGAGCAGGCTGCGTGCCATTGTGGAACGGGGCATGGAGGCATTAAGCAACGCTGTTTCCCCAAGTCGTTCCTGGAGAGCATCCCTGAGAAGCTCAGGCCATGCCTTTTCCAGGTTCTTGTCGCAGCAACCCAGGTCATCTCCCAGGCATACTACCTTGCGGGGAGCGTCCGTGAAGCCTTCCATGGTTTCCTGCGTTATTCCCGCCGGAGGCAGGACAAGTGCTTCGTCCTCATTCCAGGGACCTGTCTTGGGAATGTATATTTTGGGCCTGCTGATGCATTCAATTGCAGTCGCATCGGCTATGTCCTCATTAAGTTTTCTGCTTGCACAGTCCGCACACAGAGATGGCGTGCCGGCCGTTCCCAGTTTTACTTCCAGCTGCTGACCTCCTGATACATCGAAAGAGGCACCGCACTGAGTGCATGTGACCTGTATCGTATGGTTGCTGGCAAGGAAGCTGCTGCATTCGTGGCAGTGCTTTTTCTGTGGCGTTCTTCCCGCAGTACTGTCTCTGAGCTGTTCTTCACGGGTGTATGTCCATGTGCCGCTGCAGCCTTCCTGCATGCAGGGCATCTGCCTGTCTTCTAAGGTACTGAGTAGTTTTTCGCACTCATCGCAGTATTTTGCGGAAGGATTGGTGCGTCCCTTTATGTGCTGTGAGAGCTGCATGCCTCTGGTATAGGTCCATGTGTTTTTGCAGTGATGGTTTCTGCATGGCTGCTCCATGTCCTGCGCCTGCTGGAAGAAAGCATAGCATTCCCTGCACATCCTGTCCGGCGGTTTTGGAGCGAAGTCCTCAGGGAGCTTTTCACCCTTGGCCTCTGCCTCGTTTCTTGCCTTGACTATCTGTTCCATCTGCTCGAAGGTACTGAATGTCCAGGTTTTCTCGCATCCCTTAATGCGGCATTTGACTTCGACCGGAGTCAGTTTTGTCACTGTCCTGTGGCATTCTTCACACATCATGTGGGGGGGATTGTCAAGGGATTTTCCTGCTTTGATATGCTCGAGCTGCTGGAATCTGTTCCAGGTGAATGTATGTGTACATCCTCTTATGCGGCAGCTGATTTCCCTGTCTGTCAAAGTTGAAAGCAGTCTGTAGCATTCATCGCAAAGCTTGGGCTGAGGCTGCCGCCCGTTCAGCTTCATCTGTTCAGCCGCGGTAAGAGTCCATGTGTTGCTGCATCCCTTGAGTCTGCACTCGATCTTTCTGGATTTTATTTCCCGCATTTTGCCGTGGCATTCATCGCAGAATCCCCGGGGAGGCGTGGTATGTCCATTCTTCATGGACACCAGCTGCTGGTATTTTGTCCATACCCATTTCCCGGTGCAGCCCGGTGAAGAACAGGGTACCTCTTTGTCTTCGAGTGTCTGCAGCTTTGCATAGCACTCGTCACACATTCTGGATGGGCTTCCCTTTCCATCGACTACATTCTGCATGGCCATGCGGCTGGAAATATGAACCATGTTGCTGCAACCATGTACTTTGCACTTGACTTCTGATTCGGGAAGAAAGTCACCTATGCTGCCGAAATTATTGTCCAAGAAAACGTCTCCCGGTGAAACAGGTCCACCTCTGTTGTGAAATGCGGCTTTAAACGAGCAGAGCAGCCAATATTGCCGTTCTGCAACGAAAATGCCTTATTGTAATATTCGGTGCATGCTTTTCAAATGGAAATTGATAATTTTTTTTGAAAAAAATGAAATTGTAAAAAATGTTGTATGCAACAGCATGTTTTAATGTTGAAATTATAATTGAACTGATCATTCAATACCACCGATTATTCAAAAGAGGATAATCTGCCTTGCGGTGCATTGCCGGCATATTAAATTACAAAGTTATTTTCTTTTACAGGGAAAGCTGAACATGAAATTGGACAAGAGAATAAAGGGAATATTTCTTGCATCGATATCGGCTGCCACATACGGTTTGAATCCGTTGTTTGCCATACCTTTGTATCGGCGGGGCATGTCCGTTGAGTCGGTGCTTTGCCATCGATACTGGATAGGATGCGCCATACTGGGCATCATGCTGCTTGTTTCCGGACGCAGTTTTAAGCTGAAGGCCGGGCAGATAATACCCCAGATATGCTGCGGCGTGATAATGTCCCTGTCCTCCATATTTCTTTTTTCATCCTATAATCATATGGACATAGGCATTGCCTCCACACTGCTGTTTGTGTATCCGGTTTTTGTGGCGCTTATAATGACAGGAGTATTCCGTGAAAAGATGAGCCTTTGGACGGCTGTCTGTCTTGTTCTTGCAGTACTTGGCGTGGTAGTGTTGAACTGGGGCGGGGGATCTGCAGGCAGCATAAATGTCACAGGTGTGCTTCTGGCACTTGGTTCCGCTCTTACCTGGGCATTGTATCTTATCATAGTGAGGAAGACTTCCCTGGCTTCCCTTGATGCCCAGGTGCTTACATTCTACAGCCTGCTTTCGGGGCTGCCGGTCTTTCTGTTCCGGATGAACTGGGGACTGGATCTGAATATGCCGGATTCGGTTTTCAGCTGGGGAACAGCTGTTTTGATAGCAGTGCTGCCGACTATAGTATCCATGGTGGCGGCTGCGGCAGCCGTTCAGTGCATAGGTCCTACAGTTACCTCAGTGTTTGGTGCTATGGAGCCTCTTACAGCCGTCCTTATCGGAGTATTTGTATTCGGTGAACCTTTTTCCATTAATCTTGCCGCCGGATTTCTTATAATAGTATTTTCCGTAACATCCATGGCTCTGAAAAAATGAATAACGCAGATTGGTTTGTGCCTGTTCTTCTGTCAGCCTGCTGTCTTGGCGGATACGACTTATGCAAAAAACAGGCTGTGAAAGACAATTCCGTGCTTATGGTACTGTTTCTGGCTACATTGAGCGGATCATCCCTATATGTTGTCTGCACTTCATTAATGGGTGTTTTCGGGGATATGTGGAAGTGCAGCTGGAACGCATACTGGCTTGTATGGATAAAGTCCCTTATTGTCGGCAGCAGCTGGATGTGCGTCTACTATTCTCTGCTTACTTTGCCTTTGTCCATTGCCGCGCCCATTCGTGCCACTTCTCCTTTCTGGGCGCTTATCGGGGCAATGTTTCTCTACAATGAAATACCGGGACTTCTTGACGGGGCTGGCATGTTGCTGATATTTGCCGGATACTACGGTTTTTCCGTCATGGGGCACAAGGAGGGGCTGACTCTCAGAAAAAGCAGAGGACTGCAGTTGATAATAATCGGTACTCTTTTAGGTGCTGCCTCGGGGCTTTATGACAAATATCTCATAAATGTGCTGGGCATCCCACCGGGAACTGTGCAGCTGCATTTTTCCATTGATCTGGTGCTGCTTTTCGGCGCAGTGCTTCTGGCGCGTCGTCTCCGGGGAAGGCTTCCCGCTTTTCACTGGTGCTGGCAGATACCCCTGTCAGGCATACTGCTTATCATGGCGGATTTTCTTTATTTCTACGCGGTAAGCCGTCCTGATATACATATTTCCCAGGTTTCACTGGTACGCCGTTTCAGCTGCGTAATAACATTTTTCCTTGGTGCTGCTGTTTTCAAGGAGAAGAATATGCGGGGAAAGGCCCTTGCCCTGGTCCTTATAGTATGCGGCATTGTTATGCTCGCACTTTTCTGAAAGTCCGTCTTTTCATCTGAAAAGAAAAAGGCGTCCCGTCATAAGGAGGGACGCCGGATCATGGCATCTTATTTAAGCAGTTCGAACTCGTAAAGTTCAAGTTTTTCCTGCTGTGGCGCCCATTCTGTCATAAGTTTGACGGTTGAGATAGTCTTTCCAATGTCGAATGTGAACTCGTACTCGCCGTCCGTAGTCATCTTTGGTTGTATTTCTATCCATTCGCCATATTTCCAATACTTGAATTTAGCTTTTCCGCAGTTGTATCCCACCAGCCTGATCTTTGAGAACCTGGGCACTTCATTTGTGAAGCTGAGCTGTATCCACTGGGGATGGTACTTGTACATCCTGGGCTGCCAGCTGCGTCCTTCAAACCAGCCGTTGAACAGGATCTCCCTGAGATACTGCTCCGTATAGTAGGACGCCGTTATCGCCACGTCCTTTGCTTGAGGACCGTGCAGGATATTGCCGCGGGCCTTGATCTGTTTGCGTATTTCCACCAGTTCGGCCTTGTAGTCTTCCATGCTGCGGAGTCCATCATCCATCTTTTCAGATGTGAGAATGACCCACTGCAGAGGCTTCAGATCAAATTCCAGGGTGTCCTTTGAAGGACGCTCAAAGGATACATTCTGGCGGAATGAATACAGCTTTTTGCCCTTGCGCAGATCTTTGGCTTTAAGAGTCACCTTCTGGGGTTCCGTAGACTTGTTCACCATTATGAGCATTGGCTTGCCGAAAGGCATTGTGAGGCGGGCCCTGATTTTCGGATTGGAGACTTCCATGTCTGATTCCTCAACACAGTCTATAATGTGCTTTTCAAGTCTTTCCATGGACTGGTAGCAGAAGTCGAATGCCTTGCCCTGTTCGGGACGGGAACAATGGTCGAACCAGATAAAGGGGAACAGTCCCATGCCGCCGTTGGCGAAGAGCAGCCAGCAGTTTGCATTGACCTCGTCAAAGTTCAGGATATCCGCATATATATTGTCTCCCAAACTGCCGTATGCCTCGTTGCAGAGGAGAAGGATCTTGTTTTTCAGACCGTAGTTTTTGGTGTCGGCGCACATTCTGTCCACCACTTCGAAGTCTCTGTGGTATGAGCGCTTTCCCCTGATGTCCACCTGAGGCAGATTGTAGGGATGGGGTGCCATGATATCACAGCATTCCATGTATGCGACTGGGCGTCTGCTGATTATGAACACTGGATGGTATGGGTCAAGTTCCTTGATGTATTCATACATGTACTTCAGATAGACCGGTGAAACGCCTCTGCATTCCGGTTCATCGGAAAGATAGTAGCAGAAGAAATCGTTGTGCTTGACTTTTTCAATTTTTGCCTTGAGCCAGTCATAGACTTCCTGTGAGGGCTTCTGGTCCTTGGTGGCATACTGTGCTTCCACTGTCTTGTTCATGTCAAGAAGCTGGAGGCTGCATCTGAAGGAAACGAAGTCCTGAACAGGCATTTTTCTGCTGGCGGGCTTGTATTTTTTATCCATCAGGTTGCTGCACATGTATGTAGTTCCCTTTCCCAGTCCTGCAATGCCGTAGAAAGAGCGTACAACGAAAGGCTTTCCGTTCAGGTAGAGCCTGCCGTCCTCTATCCATCCCATGTTGCCTTTTTCAATGGGCGGCAGTATTCTTATGCGAGCCTCGCTTGAATAACCGCCGGCAGAAGCCGTGACTTTGAAGTCCTTTTCCTTGAAGTTCTTAAGCTTGAAGTTGAAGTGCGCCTTTCCGTCCCTGACTTTAAGGAACTTGTCCTGTCCTGCGCCTTTGAAGTGTACCTTGTCCACATCGATTTTTACATTGAGGTATCCTTTCAGTTTTGAAGCGTCCTGCCCGGGGAAGAAGCAGTTGCCGTAGGATGGTTTTTCAAATTCGAATGAAATCGGCTGGAATGAAACACTAACGGGATAGGATCTTTCTGCAACGATTTTGCCGCTGCTGTCAAGCATCTTCATGGAAGTAACATTTTTTCCCTCCTTCGGGAATGAGGCGGGAACCTTGATCTTTCTTGTGCCGTTGTTCAGATTGAATTTTCCCTTGTTTTCGCCGTTGATCAAAAGGGTGTATTCTCCCTGCAGAGCGATGGTGGCTGCCAGAGAAAGAGTGCCGGTGAAATTACCGTCTGCCTGTCCAGTGGCATTGAATGTCACATCGGTTATGCTGCAGTCCCGGTCTGCGGACTTCATGGGCATGCCGCCAATTTTGTTGTAGTTCTTTGAATCTCTGAACCACCTTACAACAGGGCTCCATGATGCCAGTTCGTAACGCTTGCCCCTTCTGATTCCTGTGCAGACATTCAACAGCCATTCCTGGCTCCACTGGCGACGGGGAGTCATGTAAAAGGCGCTGAGAGGCAGCTTTACTTCCAGAGACCAGAAGTTGTCTCCTTTGAACAGCTTTGATTCCAGGACAGGTGAGAAGGGATCAGGCTGTATGTTTCCTTGTTCTTCGTAGTATGCAGTCCAGTGCGCGCCTCCTGCTGCGAATACAAACTGATAGTATTCGGCATATTTTCCGCTTGGTGAGATGAAAATCTCCACCACATCGTCTGCCCAGGGATTGGAAGTGTATGTACTGTGCTTTGCCCTTAATTGTGCGGGATCATCGTTGTTTACCTTGATTCCGAAATAGACGTAATCACCATCCTGAAGCACTCTGAATTCGGGTTTTGCAATAAGCGTCGGCCTGGATGTGGCGACAGATCTGAAGTCATTGTAGCAGTTTGCAGACTGCCATGTCGGTTCATTAAGATTTCCGTCTATGTTCAGCGTGCCCTTAAGCTGGGAAGCCTTGTACGGTGCTGCCGCTCCAGCCGTCACGGCAAGGATAATGATCATCAAGAATGCAAGTTTTGTTTTCATGTTATACTCTCTCCTGATTGTCTATACAGACAGTAAGCAAGGCGCCGCGCCAGGTTCATCCGGCGCGGCGAATTATTTTATTTCAGCAGTTCAAACTCATAGAGTTCAAGTTTTTCATTCTGCTTGGCCCATTCTGCCTTGAGTTTCACGGTGGAAATGGTCTTTCCAATGTCGAAAGTGAACTCGTACTCGCCGTCTGTTGTCATCTTGGGTTCAATGTCCAGCCATTCGCCGTACTTCCAGTACTTGAACTTGGCTTTTCCGCAGTTGTAGCCTACCAGTCTGATCTTTGAGAACTTGGGGACTTCGTTGGTGAAGCTGAGCTGTATCCACTGGGGATGGTATTTGTACTGACGGGGCAGCCAGCTGCGTCCTTCGAACCAGCCATTGAACAGGATTTCCCTAAGGTTGAGCTCTCCGCCGAAGGATGAGCTGATGGATACATCTTTTGCCGCCGGACCGTAGAGCAGATTGCCCCTGGCTGCGATCTTCTTGCGTATTTCAACCAATTCCGCCTTGTAATCTTCCATGCTGCGGAGCCCCTCGTCCATCTTTTCGGATGTGAGTATGACCCACTGGAGAGGCTTCAGGTCAAATTTCAGAGTGTCTTTTGAAGGACGCTGGAAAGATACATTCTGGCGGAAGGAGTAGAGCTTCTTGCCCTTGCGCAGATCTTTTGCCTTCAGGGGCACCTGCTGGGGTTCTGTTGACTTGTTGACCATGATGAGCATGGGCTTGCCGAAGGGCATTGTAAGCCTGGCTCTTATGTTCGGGTTGGAAACTTCCAGTTCTGATTCTTCGATGCAGTCGATTATGTATTTTTCAAGTCTTTCCATGGACTGGTAGCAGAAGTCAAATGCCTTGCTCTGCTCGGGGCGTGTGCAGTGGTCATACCAGATGTAGGGGAAAAGTCCCATTCCGCCGTTGGCGAAAAGCAGCCAGACATCCGCATTGATCTCGTCAAAGTTAAGTATGTCGGCATAGATATTGTCCCCCAGACTGCCGTATGCCTCGTTGCAGAGTAGGAGTATCTTGTTTTTCAGGCCCTTGTTCTTTGCAGCTGCGCACATTCTGTCCACCACTTCGAAGTCCCTGTGGTATGAGCGCTTTCCCCTGATGTCCACCTGGGGCAGATTGTATGGGTGGGGTGCCATAATGTCGCAGCAGTCCATATAAGCTACGGGGCTTCTGCTGATGATGAACACTGGATGGTACGGATCAAGGTCCTTAATGAAATCGTAGAGATATTTTAGATATATGGGTGAAACGCCTCTGCATTCCGGTTCGTCGGAAAGATAGTAGCAGAAGAAGTCTTTGTTCTTGCTTTTTTCAATGCGCTCTCTGTACCAGTCGTATACCATCTGGGAAGGCTCCTGGTCCTTTGTGGCCTCCTTTGATTCAATGGTCTTGTTTATATTTGCAAGCTGCACGCTGTTTCTGAAGGAGGCGAAATCCTGCACAGGCATTTTCCTGCTTGCAGGCTTGTAGTATTTTTCCATCAGGTTGCTGCACTGGTAGGTTATCTGTTTTTCAGCAAGTCCTGCAATGCAGTAGAAGGAACGAATTACAACGGGCTTTCCGTTCATGTAGATGCGTCCGTCCTCTATCCATCCCATGTTGCCTTTTTCAACCGGTGGAAGTATTCTTATGCGTGCTTCCTTGCTGTATTCGCCTACTGTGGCAGTTATGCGAAAGTCCTTTTCATCAAACTTTTTCAGGCTGAAGTCGAAGTCCGCCTTTCCGTCCTTGACTTTAAGGAATGTGTCCTGTCCTGCACCCTTGAAATGGACCTTGTCCGTATTGACCTTGATGCTTATGCTTCCCTTGAGCCTTGATGCATCCTGGCCGGGGAAGAAACACTGGCCGTACGAGGGCTTGTCAAAATCAAAGGAAATTGGCTGGAACGAGACGCTTACCGGGTAGAAACGCTCCACTACAAGGTTGTTATTGCTGTCATAGAGATTCAGGAGTGTAATGTTCTTGCCGAGAGCGGGGAATGCGGCAGGGACATTGAACTTGTTTGCGCCTCTTTTGAGAGGCATCATGTCACTCTTTTCTCCGTTGATCTCCAGTGTGTAGTTGCCTGGATTGTATACGACGGCGTTCAGTGTAAGCTGTCCCGTGTACTTGCCATCCTTCTGTCCGCTTGCGTTGAATGTCACTTCTGTGATGTTGTTGTGCATCTGCTGTGTCTTGATGGGCATGCCGCCCATTTTTCTGAAGTTCTTGGGCTCCTTGAACCCTCTCTGCACATCACTCCAGGTGGCACGCTCGCTTCTTTTGCCTCTCTTTATGTCTGTGCATACACTGAGAAGCCACTGGTCGCTCCATTGGTGGGGCTGTGTCATATAGAATGCCCTCAGGGGGATCTTTATTTCCATGGACCAGAAATTGTCTCCCTTGTAAAGTTTTGACTGCACAATGGGTCCGTATGGGTCCGGGCGTATGTTTCCCTGTTCCTCGTAGTATGTCCCCCATTTTGCGCCGCCAGCGCCAAACACCAGCTGGTAGAATTCCGCATACTTTCCGCTGGGTGAGATGAAAAGCTCTATAACGTCATCTATCCATGGATTGGTCGTATGCTCATCTGCTTTTGCCCTGAGATTTGCCGGATCGTCATTTCTGACAGTTATTCCCAAGTATATATTTTCCTTGTCATGTATGATCTTGAATTCCGGTTTTGCCACCAGGTTTGGGCGTGCGTTTGAAAGTGAGCGGAATTCATTTCGTGTCTGTGCGCCTTTCCATGCCTCTTCGTCCAGTTTTCCGTCTATCTGCAGCTTTCCGCTTATTTCCGTTGCCTTGTATGGAATCGCGGCCTGAAGAATTGCGGAGAAGGCAATCAATGCTGTTAAAAAAGCATGTTTGATTTTCATTGTATGCACCTCTTTTAATGAAATGACCTGTTATTTAGAATCTTCTTTTTTATACGGGAATGGATTTGCTGTGTACATGGGCTTTCTGAGTTTTCCACCCAGTACAGTGCATTTGAAAATGAATGTAGTCTCTTTGCTTGATATGGAGTTCACATCGCATTCTGCCCGCCATTCTGTGATTTCCCCGTTTGTGGGCTTCAGTGTAATGGAGTCGTTGCCGTTGATTCTGATGGGTCTGTGGTCCCTTATGTCATGGAATGTGATGGTCACATCTTCCGCCTGTGCCGCCAGCTTGGCAGTAAAGACCAGCTTGTCTCCCTTCCGGAAGCACTTCTTCTCCGCAAATGCGGGAGAATCAACGCAGAAGTAGTTTTCCGGTTCCTTTACCATCTTGATATATTTGAAGTTGACCTCGTAGCCGTAAATTGAGAATTGCACCAGCCCGATGGCCTTTTCAAAGGGGGTTGTCTGCCAGACATTCTGAAGATAGATGCCGGGTCTGGGCACATTTATTGAGAAAGTTTTTGCTTTGTATATGCCCATCCAGAAGTTTTTGTACTGTGCCGCTATGGGGACGTATGAGTCAACTTCAAAAATCAGCCATGGATATTCCTTTTTTATGGGGAGATAACGGCGGGTCGAATGTTTTTTGCTCTCAGGTGACTTGAATGTGAAATATCCGTCAACACCGTCCTGTGCGGGAGTGCATGAAATATCCATAGTTGTGTTCAGCCATCCCTGTCGTCCGCCTTTCACCGGGTCGGTCTTTATGTTCTCGCCATTTTCAATCCATAATGTGTTTGGATCCGGATTGTGAATAATCTCAGCGCTTGATGTGATGCAGATCAACAATGCCAAAAGTGCGAATCTGTGCATCTTAATGCTCCTTTGATTAAAAGTTAATATTACAGAATTGGATTACCTTGTTATTATACAGTTTATATAGGTGCATGCAAATCTGAAAAGCAATAAAACAGTTCAAGAAATTGGCATGAATTGACATGCCTCCGTCAAATATGGAAAAGATTATTCGATGGATGCCATTGCTTCTTCTACTGAATCGTAGAGGATCTGCCTGTTCTTGCGCGAGTCTGGAGGACTGATGATGCCGTGTTTTTCCAGTTTCTCAATGAGCGTTGCCGCCTTATTGTATCCTATTCCCAGGCGCCTTTGGAGGTAACTGACAGTTGGTCTTCTGTCAGTTATTATTATTTCCAGGGCCTGTCTCAGAATGTCGTTTGCTTCTGAGGAACCGGAGTTTTCCTCCGTGCTCTCCTCTTCCTGCCCGCTTCCGCTCTTTATCATTTCAAAGTCTGAGGGGCAGGCGCCCTGTGCGGCCCAGAAGTCCACAAGCTGTTCAACTTCCTGATCGGTGATCATGGCGCATTGTATTCTCTTCTGGTCGAATCCGTCATTTGACTTGAATATCATATCACCACTGCCCAGCAGATTCTCGGCACCTTTTGTGTCAAGTATTGTGCGGGAATCGAACTGTGATGCGGTCTTGAAGGCTATTCTGGTGGGGAAGTTGGCCTTTATGCTACCCGTTATGACATCCACGCTGGGACGCTGAGTCGCCACTATTGTATGTATTCCTATGGCCCTTGACTTCTGTGCAAGTCTTGCCAGAGATGTTTCGACTTCCTGCTTGTTTGTAAGCATAATGTCCCCAAGTTCATCAATGACCATTACGATGTATGGCAGCCTGTCCGGTATCTGCTCGCCGAAATCATCATAGACAGGGTAGAGCGGCAGTTCCCTTGAATTGTATTTGTCAATGTTTACTATACCGTTTCCAGCCAGGGCAAGTATGCGGTAGCGTCTTTCCATTTCATTGACCAGCCATCGCAGTGCCAGCGTCACAAGCTGGATATCATTTATTACAGGAACCATAAGATGAGGAAGACGGTTGTACTTCTGCATTTCGACTACCTTTGGGTCAATGAGCAGCAATCTCATTTCATCCGGTGTGAAACGTGCTGTAAGGGAAGTGATAAGAAGATTCAGGCAAACTGATTTTCCGCTTCCCGTCGTTCCCGCAACAAGAAGATGGGGCGCTTTTGCCAGGTCAGTTATGCAGTCATTTCCCGATATGTCCCTGCCCAGAGCAAGAGGAATGGCTGCCTTGCTGGAATTCCATGTCTTTGAAGCCATTATGGAACCTCCGCGCACTATGTCCGCCTTGTCGTTCGGTACTTCTATGCCGACATAATCATAGCCGGGCACCGGTGCAAGTATGCGCAGTGTCTCTGCCGACAGGCGCATTTTGATCTCATCCTCGTACTTTGTCACGCTGTTCACCATGACTCCATCTGCAACATGGACTTTGAACATTGTGACTCTTGGACCGTGTACGGCTTCTCCTACATCCGCGTCCACGAGAAAACTGTCCAGGCAGTCCTGGATAATTTCCCTTTTAGCCTTGATTTCCGCTTCGTTCACTTCATGGCGTTCATCGTCGCGGTTGAAAATATCTATGGAGGGGCGCATGAAATCTGATGGAACCGGCAGTTCTTCGCCGTTTTCCCCGTCCTTTTCGTCCCCGAAATCGATTTTTTCCTGCAAAGGAGAGTCAGCGTATTTTTTATGCAGTGAATCTGCTTTTCTGACGGCGTTTTGCCTGCGCCTGTCCCTTGCCTGCATTTTTCCGCTGAACAGTGCCTGTAATTTATCCTCCCTGCTTGGGGTGCTGATTTTTTCAGTTTCAGCTGATGCCGCAGGGCATATTTCTTCTGCAGTGTCTGATGAAGGATTTTCAGAAACAGTTTCAGTTACTTCCGGTTCTGTTTCTTCCTGCTGCCATCCGCAGTCATTTTTTTCTTTATTTTCCGTTTTTCCGAAAATACCACGGACCAGACTGATAAACTCGCTAATAAGCAGGCTGAAAAAACTATTTTCCCTGTCGTCAGACATCAGTTGCTGACACCAGTGCTGCCGAATCCGCCAGCTCCCCGTTCTGAATCAGAAAGTTTTTCAACCGGCATGAGTACTGCAGGCGTAAGACGCTGTATGACAAGTTGTGCAATACGGTCCCCACGGGCAATTTCAAAGGGGATATCGCTGTGATTGATAAGTATTACTCCTACTTCTCCCCTGTAGCCGGCATCTATGGTTCCGGGGGAGTTCAGCACGGTAACCATTTTTTTCAGGGCCAGTCCGCTGCGGGGGCGCACCTGTGCCTCGAATCCGACTGGAAGTTCCAGGAACAGCCCGGTCGGCACCAGGGCCGATTTATGGGGAGGCACTGTCATGACCTTGCTGGATTTAAGATCGTATGCCGCATCGTCTTCATGGGCCTTTGCCGGTGCAAGATCTTCCGCCCCGGGGGCCATTGTATATTTGACTGTGTCCATTTCTATCTCCGTTAATTGCTTTTGCGTATCATTTTTGCCATGAACATTGCATCGCAGTCAGCATCCCATGGCCATGTCTGAAGCATGCCGTCTGTTTCCTTGCCATCAAGAGGCGAACAGAAAGGCATCAGTTCAAAGTCCCTGTTGTTTTCCAGGAAAGCCGTGACTACATCCTGATTTTCCATTTTGAACATGGAGCATGTGGCGTATATCAGCGTTCCTCCCGGGGCAACTGCCCGCGAGGCATTAGTCAGCAGCTGCAGTTGAAGTTCCGGCATTTTTTCAGCATCCTGCTTTTCTGTTGTCCAGCGCAGATCCGGATTCCTTCTCCATGTGCCAGAGCATGAGCAGGGGACATCCACAAGTACGCCGTGGAACTTGCCTGCATAGGATTTTACTTCAATGCCAAGCCATTCTCCGCAATGTATGTTGGAGAGTCCACACCTGGCCGCTCTTGTCTTCAGTTCATCCAGCTTGAAGGTGCGCTTGTCCGTCGCCTGGACCCGCCCCTTTCCTTTCATAAGCCATGCAAGATGCAGTGTTTTCCCTCCGGCTCCTGCGCAGCAGTCCCACCATAATTGTCCGGGTTCGGGAGAGGCAATCAGCGAAACAGCCTGGGAGGCAATGTCCTGTACTTCGAATTTTCCTGTCCTGTATGTTTCAGTCTGTCTGAGGTTTACTCCTGCAAAACCGGATTTCAGGGCATGCTTCATAAGACCGTGCCGTATCAGCTTCACATCATCCTTTGCCAGAGTTCCTATGA
>JAZURH010000025.1:0-2574 GCA_045606125.1 Lentisphaeria bacterium
CTTCCTAAGACCGCTTGGCCTCCGACTTGCTGATATGATGAATCCGCCTTCTGCCAGAAAACCATGGAATGAACCGGTGAAATCATCAGGTACGCAGGGGAACAGGCGAATTATGCCGCCCCAGCTCTGTAGAAGGGTTTCCGCTGCCATGAGCAAAAAGGCCGAGGAACCCTCTATTACCGGCGGAGTGATTTGTCTGGTTTCCGTATTGGCGGTGGCATCTTCGTAGTTGAACTTTGTCTGCTTGAATTTGCCGTCATAGTTCAGTACAGTTGAGGACGGCGCTTCTGAAAATGCCAGTTCCGTTGTGGTGATATCCACGGTTTCCAGGGCGGCATTGTGCATGAACAGACCGTTGGGTTTTGCAAAAAGGTCCAGGAACCGCTTCATTCCATTCCAGCCAAGTTTTCTGTCTTTCAGGCGTATTGCGCTGGCTGTGAAATTGTATGCGGCCCAGCCGTGGTACATGTGGAATGAGCCTGGAAAATCCATATGAGATGTTTCCACGCCTGATTTTTCAGCGTATTCCAGGGTCTTCCGCGCTGCATTTTCATCTGTGTCAACTGCGGTGGGGAAGAATGGATAGAACAGATGCCCTCCGAACATATAGTGTTCGAAGGGAATATCCGGACCGCACCACCATCCTCCGTCAGGTCTTCTGGACAAGCTGGGATAGTTGTCCAGTATGTCCTGCCAGAGGGCAGCTTCCGTTTCGTCTTCGGTATTGAACAGCCTGTGTGCTTCGAGTACTGCTTCTATGCATGGCTTGAGCAATGCCATTGTGCAGGTATCGTCCTTTGTGACCGTGAATATCTCCGGGGGGACGCTGTAGTCAAAATGGTATGTGCCTTTGGTGTCCTTTTGCATCATGCCTGCGTAGAACCTTACAAATTCCCTGAGAAGCGGCAGCAGTTTTTCCTTCATGAGCTTCGCGTCCCTGGAATATTTCCATGCCAGCGCCAGCATGAAACCTGTGTATGCGCTTCCGCAGAGCGTGTATCTGTACCAGCAGACGCTGTATTCCCTGCCGTCCTGCTTCATGCAGACCGGCAGCCTTATGCCGTCGCATCCGAAGATTTTTTTGGTATCCTCCCTGAGTCTGTCAGCGACAGCCAGATATGTGTCTGCCGCCACAGAGATCAGCTTGTATCTGTTCAGAGGCATAAGTGGCATAAGCGGTATCTGAGCGTTCTGATCGTGGGTGTAGTGCTGTATGTTAGCTCCGGTGGATATTACGTCCACGGGGCCGTAGGACAGACCATTCAATCCCGGCATAGGGGCTTTTCCGAAGGAGCATGCCAGTTCATAAAGGGAGAAGTAGAAATAGTTGTTTATGCGTTTTTCACCGGAGAAGTCAGCCCAGGCATTGTTCCAGTACTCATGCCACCAGTTCCGGTTTTCCGAGCGGAGTTTTTCAAAGGACTCAGCCGCACAGCTTTTTGCTTCAGTCATGGCTTCGCCCAGAGGATCGCTGCATTCCCTTGAGGTTCGAACGGCCACAAAGACCCTGCTGCCGGAATATATTCCGATGGTCCTGTAGCTTATTCCTGTTTTTGATTTTCTTATTGCCGGCTGTTCAGGTCCGGTAACAGCGATTGCAACTGCGTAGCTTGCATCTTCTCCCGGAAGTTTCTGGGTAAAGGCAAGTATGTTTTCCTCCATGAACCATTCGGGTGCATCAAAGTTTTCATTTACCGGCCTGAGCACTTCCATTACAAAACCATGCTTGCGTTCATCGGTTTCTTCTATGCTGAAAGCAAAGATGTTTCTTCCCCGCGGAACTATGGATGTAACTTCCACATGCATGCCGGACTTGTCCATCTTCGAGAGCAGTTCGCCGTCATATATGGAAAGAACCTGGGAGAAAAGCGGCAGAGCAGGAACATACCAGCCGAAGCCTTCCCATGTCTTCAGGCGTATGTTCACTGCAGATATGGTGGAGCTTATTTCGTCATGGGGCTCGATGTCCTTAAGGAAGACAGTATTTTTCTGATTCGAGGCCTTTATATGTTCCATTACCTCTTTGTGAGGCATGAAATACTCGTTTTCCACTACGGCAGGATACAGATCGACTTTGTTTATGATCCATTCTATTGCCCTGTCCCCGTATCCGGTGGCTCCTATGTTTCCGTTTCCGAGGAGTAGGCCATCTGTCCATGAATATGCGGCGTTTTTGCGTGAGATACCTGCAGCTCTGATCAGTCTTTCAGCTTTTCTTGGGAGTTTTGCCATAGTTGTTTCCAGATAATTGCATTTTTCTGTGAAATTGCTGAAAAATATAATCATTCAACGATGCAATGCAACAGCTGGGATACCCACGGTCAGTAGGAAAACTCTATCAGGAACTGCCTTGCATAAAACTGTGATATGATTTCGCTGTTGCCTCTCGTGAGCAGCAAAGCGGGAATTGTCAGAAAAAGGCGGTTGTTCCTGCAAGTTACAGTGAAGTGTTTTGCAGTAATGACAACAGTAGATGTTTATAAAACTTTATCAGGTGCCTTTCAAAACTTTGTAAATAATTGAAATAGGTGAAAATGCAATTATTTATCTACTAAAAATAAATTCATTTTTTTT
>JAZURH010000026.1:0-2323 GCA_045606125.1 Lentisphaeria bacterium
CGAAGCAGTAGGCGATGAGGCGGAGACCTTCGGAAGATGACCTTATGAAATCCTTTACGGAAACCGGCTCGTTCACCACGGGTACGGAAGCTTTCAGGGATTGCTTCGCCGCACTTACAAGTATCTTTTCGGCTCTGGCCGTCTTGAAGATCTTCCTTTCGGAATGTTCTCCTATGACAGGGGATATCTCGTCCACCCCTATCTCGCATGCCTTTTCCACGAACCACTCGTACCTGTCGTTGTTCTTGGTGGGACATACTGCCATATGCAGCCTGTAGGGATGCGAGCCCCAGCCGTCCGTGCTCTCCAGCACGATGGCCTCGACACCTTTGTGACTGTCCGACGTTATGCGGCACCTGTGCAGGGTCCCGCATCCGTCAATGACGTTGATCTCATCCCCGCTTCTGTGCCTGAGCACCTTGATGCAGTGGCCTGATTCGTCCTGGTCGAGGCGGCATATGCCGCCGGCAATGTCTCTGGAGTAGAAAAGTTCCATGTCTTGAAGTTTGAATGGCAAATATAGGAATTGTTTTCGGGCAAAATGCTATTTTTGCATCACTGTTCACCAAATTACGGCATCATGTTCATAGGATTGATATCAGATACCCACGGCGTGTTCGACCCGCAGTTCGAGGCTTTCTTCGAGCCGGTGGATCAGATCTGGCATGCCGGCGACTTCGGCGGAGGCATGGACCTGGCGGCCCGTATCGCCTCCTTCAAGCCTCTCGTCGGCGTCAGCGGAAACTGTGACAATCAGGCTCTCCGCTATGACCACCCTCTGTACCGTTTCTTCGAATGTGAAGGCCTGAAGGTCCTCATGACCCATATCGGAGGGTATCCGGGCCGCTATGATTGCCGTGCAAGGGAACTGATCGACAGGTACAGACCTGACATTTTCATATGCGGACATTCTCATATTCTCAAGGTTGTCCGGGATACGAAGCGTAATATGTTGGTAATCAATCCAGGGGCGGCAGGCATACAAGGCTTTCATATTGTAAGGACAGCTCTCCGTTTCAAGCTGGAAAACGGTAGAATACACTCAATGGAGCTGTTTGAAATGGATAGATAGACTTTTGTTGCTTAAAAATTTGCATATATTCTGAAACTTGCATATTTTTGCGGTTCAGTGTTTTGTTTAACCCTTTAAAATGATTGACCATGAAGAAGGTATTTATGTCTATGGCTATCGTTGCAGCTATGTTCGCTGCTGCTTCTTGCGCTTGCAACAACACTCCAAAGGAAGCTGAGGCTGCTGAGCCATGCTGCGAGCAGACTGAGTGCTGCGACTCTACTAAGTGCGCTGACTGCACTGAGTGCTGCGATTCAACCAAGTGCGCTGGTTGCGATTCAACTGCAACTGACTGCTGCAAGGCTGAGTAATTGACTTTCCGGTATATCCGAAACGTCTGAGAGATATTGTCCCGTTGGAACAATATCTTTTTTTTGTACATTTGTGGACAAAACCTTGAATATGAAGAATTTCAAAATCCTGACCGCAGTACTTGCCTTTTTCCTTTTCCCGGCGTCACTCTTTTCGGAAGAGGTCTCATTGGAAAAGGCAAGGCAGATAGCCGAGACATTCTTCGGCTCGCGGCCTCTTACCAGAACATCTTCTTCTGTCGACCTGAAGATGGTATGGGACGGCGGCAGCCGCCAGACGAAAGGACCGGCGGATGCTCCGACATTCTATGTTTTTGACAACGCGTCTGGACCGGGATTCGTGATTGTGGCCGGAGATGACCTGGCGAAGCCCGTATTGGGATATTCCTTTGAAAATGAGTTCGTTGTAGAGGGTATGCCGGAGAATGTGAAGGCCTGGATGCATGGGCTTGAAGAGGCTGTGACTCTGGCAAGGAACAATCCGTCCGCCTTCAATGTGCCGACTTCATCTGCTGTCGGCAATGTGGTCCTGAAGCATGAGACCGCGAAATGGAACCAGAGCGCTCCGTACAACAATCTGTGCCCTTTTGACGGGGGATCGCGTTCAGTGACGGGATGTGTCGCAACAGCCGTGGCCATCGTGATGCGTTACCACAAATGGCCGGAATCGGGCGAGGGTACCATACCCGCTTATACCACTTCGTCAAAAGGCATAAGCGTCTCTGCGATAGAACTCGGCTATGAGTACGATTGGGACAACATGCCCCTTATCTATTCACAGTTCGGATATACGGATGCACAGGCGCAGGCGGTAGCCCGTCTCATGGCCGACTGCGGTGCCATGCTGACTATGGACTACAGTGCTGATGCTTCCGGAACGGCATGCGAGCTGATACCGGGTGCCCTTGATTAAGTCGGAGGCCAAGCGGTCTTAGGAAGA
>JAZURH010000027.1:0-8618 GCA_045606125.1 Lentisphaeria bacterium
GATCGTGAGTACTTTAAATTGAAAATCTATCAGTTACCGGAAATTTCAAGCGGGAAATCAATATGAGTTTCTGTCACAAACCGTCGATGAGGCTTATCCACCGCTCTTGGTAACCGAATGCCTGATCATCCCCACCCCCTCGCACGCAAGGGGCTTATCCACCGCTCTTGGTAACCGAATGCCTGATCATCCCCACTCCCTCGCGCGCAAGGGGATTATAACAAGATATTTGCGGACAGACGCATTTGGTACCCCACCTCCTCGCGCGCAAGGGGATTATGTTTTGAAAGATACAATGCACTTGATATTGCACCCCACCCCCTCGCGCGCAAGGGGATTATGATATACCGGGAACAACTACACAGGCGGAAATCCCCCCACCTTGCGCGTAAGGGATTATTATGGTTTGCCGCAATATACCAATACGTCCCCCCCACCTTGAGCGCAAGGGGATAATGGCAGCATGGACAAGGTTGAACGGCTGAAAAAATATTCCCTTGCGTATTGGGGGATTTATGTCTAACATTGCTTGCAGAATCTGTTGCCTTGGACACTCCTTCGAGCGCAAGGGAGTGAATTTATTGAGTATCCAAATCTGCAGTAGCCAAGATTATAGCCTATCCATCGCGGGCGGGAGGTTATTCAAATGGATGCAAAAGGAAACTAAAGCCTTTATTGGAGTTATGGTGCTTTGGGTGCACATTCTTATTTTAAAAATGCTTTATTTTGAAAAATAACAGGATCCGGACAGTATGTTTATAAACCGATACTTTGAAAAAAAATACTGTGGATGTATTTTAGCGGGAAGTTATGATAGTTTTTGCAGTGATGCAGTAGTTCAGAGTTTTTCATGGAGTTTGATATGACACAGCTTTTTGGTTATTCAGAAATAGACATTACACCTGTTCGCCCTCAGTATCTTGCAGGATATGCGGGGCGGGAAGAACCGCATGAAGGAGTGGCGGATCCTTTGTATGTACGAGTTTCTGCGCTGAAAGACTGTCATGGCAGGAGACTGGTGTTGATTTCATTTGACCTGCTGGGGACTCCAGAAAGCATGTCCGACGAGATTTATGCACGCTGTCTGGAAAAATACGGATTGTCCAGAAATTCTGTTGTGATAAACTCTGTACATACCCATTGTGCTCCTCTGGTGGAGGAGTTTTACTACGCCCCTGAGTGGACCGTGGACAGGGAATATTGCCGTATGGTAGTGGACAGCGCTGTGGAGGCGGTGGGCAGGGCATTGGCGGACTTTGCCCCGGCCCGTATCCGTTTCGGCATTGGACATATGGATATGGGGATTAATCGGCGCCTTCCAATGAATGGCGATGTGTACATGGCTCCGAATCCCGATGCATATTATCTTGCCGATGTTCCTGTCCTGCAGGCGATAAGAGAGGGCAGGGAGGATACAGTTATCTATTCCATGTCATGTCATCCGACAACCAGGGGCGGTCAGCGTATCAGCGCTGATTTTCCGGGAGCCGCTGCCGCCAACTTCAATGGAAGACTGCAGTTTTTACAGGGTGCAGCAGGCAGCGCCAAGGTCCGTTGTCTCAATGACGAAGGGACCAGATTTGTATCAGGGGACGATGAATGGCTTGATGCCGCCGGAAAACGCATAGCAGCATATCTGAATGAGTTCATGGCCTCCGATGCAATGGAGGATATAGAACTTGATCTGAAGGGGCGTATTCTCAGGGTGGATCTGCCGGTGGATGAAGAAAAGATATACTCTGAGGAGGATCTGCAGACGTTCTACAAGTTCAATGACGGCGATAATTACAATTATGTTCGTCTTTGCGTGGATACTCTCAGAAAGCAGATTGCGGATGGAACTGCCAGAATGGCATGTGAAGTTGAATTGCGGGGCGTGAAACTTGCTGACGGCGTGCGCTTTATTACAGTCTCGGCGGAGATTACAGCTGAACTGGCCCGCATTATGATGAATGCCGCCCGCCGGGACGGAGAGAAGATGTTCCTGCTGGGATATACTGGATTCCGTTCAGATTATCTTCCTGTTGCATCCATGATACCAGAAGGTGGATATGAAGGAGTGTGGGCTCATTATCTGCATCTTGTATGCGGTCTTTTCAGATCGGATATGGATGAGTTCATGGCCGAGGCCGCCAAAGATCTTATGGCCGGGGTGTGATTCAGGTTATTTGCGGCCGACACGCGCTTGAGTGCGCGTGCCTTTCTTAATTTCCATTGTAGCCGGCTCAGCGCCCCTGTTCAGCCAGTTCAGCGGCTCTGGTATAGTGTTCTCTGAAAAAGCCGGCCCATTCCCGTATTGCCACTGCCTGGCTTTCCGGAGCGTTCAGACGCCTGGCCTGCTCTCTTGCTTCCGCATGAGTAAAAGGCAGGGCGGAAAATACTTTGAATGCCTCCGGGCATTTTTCCGGGCCTCCGGCTTTGAGAATCGCATTCCAGGCTGTTTTCAGTTCCTGCTCCGAGTCAATAAGCATTACTCTTATTGTGTTTCTGAGCAGATCGAAAAGCGGTGCCGTCCATGCCGGGTGATAAGTGAAATCACTTGCGGCTTTCAAAGGATCAGCTTCAGGCGATATCATGTGCTTTCTGTCTTCCTGTGTGTAGAGATCGCTGCGGATTGGCAACCTGTTCAGGGCATATTTAATTGGACCGCCGGGAGTGCCCACCTTCTGGTTCCATAGTCTCTGCCCCTCAATGCTCATCACGAAATCAATGAACATCTGCGCTCTTTCCCTGTTGGGTGCGCCTCTGAACATGGAGATCGGGTCAGCTGAAGAAGAAGAGCCGGCAATCGGCGTGACATATATCATGGTCTTTCTTCCAACATGTTCTTCTTCCCAGAGCGCCTGGGATCTGCCGTAGAAGTCTATGCACATTCCCGCTGCTATCTGCGCACCAGCGCAGTCCACCGGAACCTTGCTTGCCGAGAATGTCATGTATCTGGAGTTTCCGCCGATCTGCTTTATAAGTGCCATGGAATCCTGCCATGCCATGTTCAGGGCATCCTGTTCCTTCAATTTTCCGGAATTTATCCTGTCAGCCATGGCGGTCATGGATTTGGCCATTTTCCACTGGACCAGCATTTCAAAACATTTGTTTATTGAGCCGCTTTTTGTCGGATCAGCCAGTCCTATTGCGCCCAGCAGTCTTTTGTCAGCCAGGTCCCCCCAGGTTTTAATCGGGGGATTTTTTACCGGATCTGTTACATCGTATCCGAGGGCCGCCAGTCTGTCCAGGTTCATGCAGATTCCGAAAGATGAGAAGCATGTTCCGTAGTATCTGTCATTTTTGTCGTACCATGTTTCTCCGCCCCGTCCCTGGACGAGCACCGGGTTTTTGCCCGTGAAGAGTTCCGGGTGTCTTTCACGCAGTCCGCATGGAACTACAGTTCCGAAGTTGGCCTGCTTGTTTGCATCATACTGTCCCCCGCCGAAAAACAGGTCGATCCCTATGCCTATGTTGGATTCCAGGTATGTTTTTCTTGCCTCATTGTCCTCAGGTTTCAGTCTTGGATTAAGAAAATCCCTTTCCACTTCGGCGGTCCATTCCCTTTCCAGCTTATTTACCCAGTGGTCTTTGAATGCTGCAGTGACTGAAGCGTTTATGTATCTTACAATCTCGCTTGTTCCGCCTATGCTTCTCCAGTCAATGTTCACCTTTCTGCCGGTAAGGTTCTGATAATGTTTTCTGAATGCCTGTTCGATTTCGTACCTCAGGGATTCATTGTGGGCCGATATTATCACAAGCTGGTCCGCTTCCCTGTCTATGGTTTCCGCCGGTTTGCGGAGCATGATGGGGATGGTGATTATGATTGCAAGTGGCAGTATGGTCAGTATCAGACGTTTAAACATTTCATGAACGGGGTGTTTATGAGTGTGAATATCTTTTCGGAAATCGTATAGAACACAGCAGAGATCGGGGTCGCCCAGATGACAAGTATGGCAGTGAATGTTATTATGGTCTTCTTTTTGAAGTCCATGTTGCGTATAGGTTCAAACAGTGACTCAAGCAGGCCCCATCCGTCAAGACCCGGTATGGGGAGCATGTAAAGCACCAGCAGTATGCAGTTCACTCTGCAGGCTGTGATAAGAAAGTTTGTGTATATGCTCATAAGTCTGCTGTCCATATTGTTCATAAAGAACTGCAGGCAGACAAACAGAAGAAATGCAAATATGAATGCAAGAACCAGGTTGACAAGAGGTCCTGCCAGGCTGATGACAGCGCCTTTGCGGTAGGACTTGAGCATGTCGCTTCTAATGGCTGGTATGCCCCATATTATTCCGAACAGCACCAGGCAGAACAGCGCCATTTTGTTGAATATTTCAAATGGATTCAATGTAAATGTCCGCCTTACAAGCGCCTGTCCCTCGTTCAGCTTGAACGCCACGAATGTGTGGACAAACTCGTGAAGGCAGGAAGAGAACAGCATGGCTATTATCCAGCAGAAATAGAGAGTTGGATCATTCCAGAGATATTTTATGAACATGGAGTGTTTCCTTATCAGTACTTTCTTAATTCGCTTCGCATTATTTTGCCGCTGATGGTCTTCGGCATCGAGTCTATGAACTCCACAATGCGGGGATACTTGTAGGGAGCAGTATTCTTTTTCACGAACATCTGTATATCCTCTCTCAGCGAGCAAGTCGGTTCATAGTCGTTGGCCAGAACTATGAAAGCCTTTACGACCTGCCCCCTGGTCGGGTCCGGTACTCCTATGATGGCGCATTCCAGTACCGCAGGATGCTTCATGAGTACGCTTTCCACTTCAAACGGACCTATCCTGTAACCTGAACTTTTTATGACATCGTCTGCCCTTCCCACATACCAGTAGTAGCCGTCAGCATCCTTCCATGCCAGATCACCTGTATGGTAGAAGCCATCATGCCATGCTTCCCCGGTCATTTCCTCGTCAAGATAGTATCCTCCGAATATCCCCGGTGGCAGTGAGTCTGATGTCCTGAGGCATATTTCCCCTTCCGTGCCGACTGGCACTGGCTGGTCGTTTGCGTCATGGAGCTCTATGTCGTATCCCGGGGATGGTTTTCCCATTGAGCCGGGTCTTATCTCGGTCCAGGGCCATGTTGCCGTTGTGACTACCAGCTCTGTCTGACCGAATGCCTCATGCAGTTCCATGCCGCTCTGTTCCAGAAACTTGTTGTAGACTTCCGAATTCAGCGGCTCTCCCGCTGTTACGCAGTATTTTATCCGGCCGAAATCCTCCGGTGTATGAGTCTCTTTTATAAGAAAACGGTATACTGTCGGCGGGGCGCAGAAAGTTGTCACACCATATTTTTTCATTTTTCTGAGCATGTCATTGACATTGAATCTGTCGTGGTCGTATATGAACACGGCGGATCCAGCCAGCCACTGCCCGTACAGCTTGCCCCATACCGCTTTTGCCCATCCAGTCTCGGCCACCGTGTAGTGCAGTCCGCCGTCTATTACATTCTGCCAGTATTTTGCCGTGAGTATATGAGCCAGAGGATATTTGAAATCATGTTTCACCATTTTGGGATATCCGCTGGTGCCCGAAGTGAAATACAGCAGCATTGTGTCTGTATTTGCCGCCCAATCCTCCTTTGGCGGAGTTGTGAATGAGTCAGGCACGGATGCAGTTTCTGTTTCATAGTGCAGCCATCCTTCGGCGGGCTGCCCTACGCATATTTTAAGCTTGAGCGTGTCTCCTGTTGCTTCCTGTGCCTTGTCACATTCATTCAGAAGCCTGTCGTGGTTGAAGCAGATGCAGGCTTTTATCCTGCCCGCATTTATCCGGTAGGCTATGTCCTTGGATTTAAGCATGTGCGTTGCCGGCACGGCGATCGCACCAAGTTTGTGGAGGGCAAGGATACAATTCCAGAATTCCGGGCGTGTTTTCAGGATGAGCAGGACACGGTCGCCTTTTTCAATTCCCATGCTTTTGAGCATGTTTGCCGTCCGGTTGACCCGTTTTCTCAATTCACCGAACTTAATGTATTCCTCGCCATCCTTTTCATCGCACCAGACCATTGCCATTCTGTCCGGTTCATTGTCCGCATAATCATCCAGCACATCGAAAGCAAAGTTGAAGTGCTCTGGGATGTTAAGCTTGAAATTGCTGCAGAAGTCCTCGTATGAGTCAAAATCTGTTTTGTTCAGGTATTTATGTAGAAGTGCCATCTTGGGTTTGAATGGAGAAGTGAAGATTTACAGGAAAGGCGGGCACCCCGTGTCTGTTTTTCATTTTATGGCAGAGTTGCGGTTCCCGAAAGCGCTAATATAAGCAGACGGGGGCTAAAATCAATGTTTGTTTGAAAAAAGAGGGGCTTCGTTCAGTATTTCAGCTTTGGAAGATACAATTCGTATGTGTTAAAATCTTGTTGATATTATGCGATTTGCTCTTGCAGTAAGAGCATGGACAGTTAAATTATAATATTATTCAAATTGCAGGGGATTTGTTGATGGAAGAAAATGATGTGACAGACATGGAACTGGAGGATCGTCTGGCATTCTACCGTATGGAGGTAGAACGGCTGGGACTCCCCGTTGATGTGTCCGAACCGGAACTCGAGGATGTGGCTCCTCTGGGGGAGGGAAGCATCGGCAAGGTCAGGATAGCCGTGGACCGGGTTCTGGGGCGTACAGTGGCTGTCAAGACTCTTCAGCCTCATTTGAGCATGCGTTCTGACCAGATAGAGCGCATGGTCAGGGAAGTTCAGGCGGCAGCTCAGCTTGAACATCCTAATATCGTTCCCGTGTATTCCCTGGGAATAAGTCCCCAAAATGGTGTCTATTTCACCATGAAGCGACTTCGTGGTGATTCTCTGCGCCACATAATCATTGAACTGGCAAACGGAAATCCCGCCTACACATGGGTCTATACATGGTCCCGCCGTCTGTCAATTTTCACCCGCATCTGCCAGGGAATGGCTTATGCTCACAGCAAGCAGGTTCTCCACAGAGATCTGAAGCCGGAGAATGTAAGGATTGGAAATTACGGTGAAGTCACCATTATCGACTGGGGGCTTGTGCGTGGAGTGCAGCGTTTCGGTAATGAAAAATGGGCTGATACAAGCAGGCGTGATAATTATGGCGAACCGGGGGATTATGAACTGGAAGAAATGGTCAGCACCAGTAATCCTACTATGGACGGTGAAGTCAGCGGCACCCCCCGCTATATGTCACCGGAGCAGGCCAATGGTCAGGTTTCCAGTCTGGATGCCAGAAGCGACATATATTCATTGGGTGTGATCCTGTATGAACTCATGACATGCTGCAATCCCTTCAGTGAGAAGAACAGCGAGAAGGAGATATTGGATGCAGTTAAATCCGGAAGTTTCAAGCGCCCGCGCCATTATCCCGGAGCCCGTCATATTCCTGTGGAGATGGAGATGATATGCCTCAAGGCACTCAGCCTCAATCCAGACGGGCGTTACCAGAGCGTCACCGAACTTCTGGCAGATGTCTATGCTCATCAGGAAGGGCGCCCCGTCAAGGCCTATCGCGGGACTGTTGTCACCAGTTTGCGTCGTTGCTTTCAGCGCAATCCTCTTCGCAGTGTTGCCTTTTTCAGCATGCTTACCGCCATAGTGATATTTGCCTTTGTAATCCATGTGTTCGATGTTTTGAACTACAGGAAATATCTTGAATCGGCCCGCACCAGTTTCAATACGGCAGAGAAAATGTGGGAGGATGAGGATTCCCGCATAAAAGCCAGAATAGCAGCCCGAATGCCGGTTGAAAGGGACAGCGTCGGCGAAAACATAGACTTGCATTACGAGACCGCACTTTTCTTTTTGAATTCCATTCCGCTACGGCTGCGCAGCCGTCTACCTGTGGTAAAACTCAGGGAGGAGGTTCTTGCAAAAAGACTGCTCATGGACATTTCTGCGGGAAGGATGACTGAGCTTGGCAGGCATCTTGATTATGTGAAAAACTGGTACAGGGGAGATTTTTCGAATTGCAGTGAACAACTGCGGGCAGCAGTGTCAATGGGTTTTCACATCATAAACGGAGACTCCACCATTGCAAGCATTGATACTTCAGTGCATCCTGCCAAGGTACATGTCATTCCGGTCAATGATAGCAGAAGTCAATCTTTTGATGTTTCGGAAGCCGGAATAAATGAACAGGGCATTGAACTTCCGGCAAAGGATGTTTATTTCCCGAAAGGTGAATATATGATGTTTTTTGCCGCTGAAGGCAGACCTGTTGTAAGGTATCATCTTTTTGTATCCGACAGGATTCCTGACAATATCAGGCTTGATATTCCCACCAGGATCCCCGATGGTTTCTGCTATGTTCCGGCAGGCAAAGCCTGCATAGGTGGAACTTCCGTATCTGATAGAGGAGTGCTGCAGGAGATACCGGGATTTTTCATAGGGAAAAATGAAGTCAGCTTTGGTGAGTATCTTGAGTTCTGGCGCCAGCTTCCGGCTGAGTTGAAGCAGCGTTATGTGCCCCGGATCAATATCATTCAGGATCAGGCGCCGCAGGAAGCCTGGAATGATAGCGGCATACTTTCGGAACATGTAAGGCTTGACAGGCCTGTCGTTGGGGTCAATGCCGCCGCCGCCGATGCCTATTGCCGGTGGTTTGGTGGAAAGATTGGAAGAATATGCCGTCTGCCTTCTGAAGCTGAATGG
>JAZURH010000028.1:0-9315 GCA_045606125.1 Lentisphaeria bacterium
GCAGCTTTCAGCAAGGAAAGCGAGCATGACAAAGTAAGTCTGCGGAAGAAGTTCACGGCGGAAATGGTTCTTGAGAGAATGAGTGTCATATCGGAAAAATGGAACAGGGCTCTTGAGTTGTTTGAGTCGGGCCTTGCTTCATCGGATTGCGTTCACGCCACAGAGGAACTGAATTCGGCCAAGGTTGCAGGCGCATGTTTCTCAAGTGCCTGCAGCATGGTGAAGATGTATATCATGAAGCGTGACAAGGGGACTGCCGAGGGTGAGGAATATCTTGCTGTACAGAGGCAGGAGCTTGATAACGTGCTGGCTGTTCTTCCCATAGTTGAAAGTGACAAGAGACAGGGATTCCACAGCGAAGCCCAGGTATACATGTTTGATGCGGATATGCTGAGGAATAAGGTTGAAAAACTGCGTTCTCTGCTGGGATGCTGAGGTGAATTACTGAATTAAACCGGAGAATGATATGAGATCGTGCCTTGTTATTGCCTTGTGCATCACCTTTATGGCGGCTGGCGTCAGCCATGCTGACTACAGGAACCCCGCACTTAATCCTGTTAAGTTTGCCGAAGCGCCTGCAGGCGGTGAAATACCGCTGGTAAAAAATGGTGAACTTAATTACATCATTGTCCGTCCCATGGGGGATGGTGAAGAAAAGGCCATTGCTGACAGGCGTTCAGTCACAATTGCGGCTGAGGCTTTGAAGGATGCATTCGAGCGTATTACGGGAAAGGTTCCCAAGGTGGTCGATGCTGCGTCGCCTGAGGCTGCTGAAGCGGCTGTGGTCATTTCCCTTGGAAAAAATGCTGTTTCCGAAAAGCTTGGCATTGACTTTGGCGGATTCCCCCGGGAGGGATTTATTGTCAGGACATTTGAAAGGGGAGTTGTCATTGCCGGTGACGACGGATACCTGGATCCAAATCGCCATAACAAGTTTGACTGGTACAGGCACCGTTTCAACGGCACTGCCAACGGCGCGTATGATTTTATAGAGCGGGTGCTGGGTGTGCGCTATTATTACCCTGGCATAGGTATTTATGCGCCAGATGTAAAGAACATTTCCGTGAAGCCAGTCAGTTATTCGGATGCACCTGTGTATCACAACCGTTTCCATTATGCATACAATCATTTTGTGCAGAAGGGGGTGCCGTGGAAGGGAGTCAAGGCGGACAAATTCTTTGACAAGGCATGGCGCTTTGCCATAGCCACCCGTTTTCCTGATCCCATACACACGCCAGTGCCTCATGTTATGGCGGCGGCTCATCCCGGCAAGGAGGATGTGATTTTCTATAAGGACAGGTACGGGGTGGTGCATAACAGCCAGAAAGGTGCGATTCTGGATATAACCAACCTGGAGCTGGCACATTTGATTGTGGAGGACTTCAAAAATTACTATGAGTCTGACGGAAAGATCAACGCTCACTGGCGGAACAGGCCTGACTCACGTTATCTCAGCGGACGCCAGCCCAACAGCGAATACGCCTGCTTCGGTCAGGCGGATCATTATGTCAGCGATGTGCCGGATGAATTCAGCAAATACATCCCCGAAGCCCGCCGCAACAATAAGAGCGGAGCGCTTACTGATTTGTATATGCGTTTTTATATCGCCATGGCAAAAGAAATGAAGAAGGTGCTGCCCGACAAGAAGCTGGCTGTATGCTCATATCACAACTACAGACTGCCTCCTGTTCTTACAAAGAAAGAGGACATCCCCGACAATATGGACATGCTGGTGTGTACGGGTACAATTGTGCTTTCCAAATCTCCTGACATGCAGAAAAGCTGGAAAGAAGTTTACGGCGGTTGGGCAGACATTCTGGGACGCCCAGTACATGCCTACACCTATGGCACTTCAGTTCCGTTCACAAAGGCGATAGAGGGCGATTACATGAAAGATTTCATAAAGACCCTCAAGCCCTGGCTTGCCACTGACGGAGGCGTGTTCTTTGATGCAGGGTTCAATTATCATTTCTATTATACCTACTATCTTGTGTACAGGAATTACTGGAATCCTGATTTCGACAATAAGGCAGCCATGGATGAACATTGGAAACTGCTTTATGGTCCGGAGGCGGGAAAGGCCCTGCAGTCATTCTATGCTCTGCTGAAGGAGCGCTGGGAAAAGGGCTATATCCAGGGCGGCAAGGGTGATGAGCTGGTGGGAATCAATACTTCCAGGCTTTATCAGGCATTCAATGCAAAGACGGTGGACAGGCTGGAGGCCTATCTGAAGGAAGCCATGGCTGCGACTAAGCCCGGAAGCATGGAGCGCATGAGAGTTGAGTTCTTTGCCGCCCCGTGGGACAAGGCGTTCAAGTCGGCCAGGTCCTATCATTCCATGGTCATTCCCGTTCACAATGTGACCCGCCTTGAAAAGGGCGAGACAATCAATATAGACGGCAAACTTGATGAGTCTGTATGGAAGCGGGCTGAAATCATCAAAATGCAGATGGCCCATGGCGAAGGCGGAGAGATAGCCTCCCGTCCCGAAGGCAGGATTGCATGGGATGACAATGGTATATATCTTTCATTTGCGGGGCATGGCAAAATCGCCGTGAAGAAAGGTGATTTATGGGAGGAGAGCGACAATATAGAGTTCTTCCTGTCTCCGGGCGTAAACAAGGAAATATACTATCAGTTTGCAATTTCTTCCGGGAATGACATGCACCAGGCCAGAAAGGTGGAGAAGCCGGTGCCCGGCGCATTGGATTTCCAGTGGCGCTGCACAGGTCTTAAACGGGCGGTGACTGTGGACAAGGACGAATGGCGCATGGAGATGTTCATACCATATTCGGGACTGTTTGAATGCAAGCCGCCCAAGCCATACACGGTATGGGACAGCAACTTCATAAGCAACAAGAGCCTGGGCGGACGGGCAAAGGAGTATTCCAGCTTCTCGCTGACCATGGGCAGTAATCATAACCCGAACATGTGGGGAAAACTCAGGTTCCTTGGATATGGAGATTGATTATGATCGGAAAAACAGCATTTGTTATACTTCTTGCTGCCCTGTTTTGCGCGGCAGCGCCAGTTGTGGAGCAGGTTTCCAGGGGCTATCACGGATCGGGAAAGACCTATGGCAAGGGGCTTTACTATACCATAAGGAATGACACCAATTCCTATATGGTGTATCTTCAGTGGGTAAATGCCACTCCCGGGGAGGCACCAAAGGTGCTGGTGGGACTTCCTGAACCATGGTTTTTCAGCGGATTCCTCAGCCGTGGATATTCCAGCCTGACGGTGAATGGCATAAACAGCAATTATCTTGAGCCGAAGAAGATTGAGATGTTCAACAGAGACGGCATGGCAGGAATAGAGTTGCTGTATAATTTCAACGGATGCAGATTGTTCCAGAGATTCTACATGGTGGACGGAAAGCCGCTGCTGCACATGTCATGGCTCAAGGATGCCACCTGCAGCGAGGCTGTAGAAACGGCTGAGATATCTTTCAGCGCAAGGCCATCTATGGTGATTTCAAATTATGTGTATCAGCGTGCCGCCAAGACAAAGACCAGGCAAATTGACACTCCACCCAAAAAGGGAACCATGTGGACGCCGTTGAAGAAAGAGGACAGCTACTGGATACTTTACGACAAGGGGCTTGAGCCTTCCACCAAGCAGGGTGCAGAAGGACCCTGCTATATCACTGCTGACTGGAACGGCATTAAATCCGCGAAAATGTGGTATGGCAATACATACGGCGTACTTATGCGGTTCACGCTGGACCCGGCAGCGGACAAATGGAGTTTTGGAACAGCGGAGTTCAAGAAGGCTTCGGATAACGAACCTTTCTTTCAGCGTGTCAGGAAGAATGAAAGTCAGTTCAGTCTCTGAGTTGTTCAGTGCTTTATGTAACAACTTTTTCTTGCTGGAGGAGTTTTAAATGTCTAAAATACCAATTGGCTATATAATTGACGACGGCGGTCTGGTTAATACCTATCATTTCCACAATCCGAACGTGGAGCATCCGGTAAAGATTCCGCTCGATTTTACTAAGCGTTTTGCAAAAGTGTGCAGCCGCTTTGGCGTCAAGGGAAAATTTTCCGTGGTTCCCATGCCGGCCTGTCTTGGGCGTTTGGACAAGGGGATGGTCGGTTTTACGGGAAGTGAGATAAAGAGGCATGTTGCTTTTATCAGGGACAACATCCAGCCTTTGTTTTCCATAACTCCGGAGGTACTGACTCATTTCCGCGCATACGATTTGAAGACTGGCAGGTTCATGCATCTTTTTGAGGATGTTTATTTCAGGGATTTGGATGCGGAGACCATGGCGGAGTACATTTCGCTCGCCATAGAGATACTCTGTAATGTGGGGCTGAATCCCACGGGGCTCACTTCTCCGTGGATGTGCGGTATAGAAAATGAAGACAATTATGCCCGTGCCATAGGAATGGCCTACCGCAGGACTTTGAACAGGAACAGCTGTTTTTATTTCCTCCACTGTTTTGACGAGGTGGTGGAGCCGGTTGTGATGTGTGATTCACCTGAGACAGGAAAGGTAGTTACCGTGCCGGCAGTAACGGATGACATGATGTGGAACTCACAGCGGCCGAACAGGGGACGGACTGCTGTCAGCAAGGTGAAAAAGGGCATAGATTCCCTTTTGAGTCCGGATGGCAGAAAGGGAAGGATAGTCGAGCTGCTCGAGGAGGGCAGGCCTATAACCCTTCTGACTCACTGGCAGTCTCTTTTCTCCGATGGGGATGCTGTCGGTTTGGATGGTTTTGAGGAACTGGTGTCCCGCATAGACAGGCACCTTGGTGATAAGGTGGAATGGTGTACATTGGCTGAGATCGCGGGCATCTGATCTCAACGGGGGATATACAATGAAAGTATTGTTGTTTTGCGCTCATCCGGATGATGAGGTCATAGGAATGGGCGGTGCCATACGCAAGTTTGCCGAAGCCGGTGCAAATGTGCGCCTGATCCATTTTTCACCGGGCGCGGAAGGCTATGCTTCTCCGGAAGAGAAGGACACTATATGCGAGACACGCCGGCAGGAGACCATGAAGGTCTGCGATGTGCTGGGCATATCAAGTTATGCTAATTTCGGTCAGCTGGACTGGAACATTAAAGTCGGAAACGGCACCTACCGCATGGTCATAGAGGAGATCCGCTCTTTCAGACCGGATATTGTGTTTACCCATTTGGGAAGCGATTATCATGATCACATCAATGTCAATCAGGTTGTGAATGAAGGGTGGTTCCATGCTCCCCTGGAATGTGCCATGGAAAAGGAACCCGTATGGAAACCGGTTCCTCTCTATGAGTTTGAGGTTATCGCGCCCATGGTCAAACCTCAGCTGGTAGTGGATGTGACGGATACTTTCAAGTACAAGCTTCAGGCGATGGAATGCTATGGTTCCCAGACTGGAATTGTCGGCGGAGCTGCACAGATGCTGGAAGGGCGCGCGCTTATGCGCGGGCAGCAGATTGGGGTGCGCTACGGCGAGGCATTCTGCCGTTCAGCAACCCGCCCTGGTGCAGTTGCCGATGTGAGGACATTGTTGAATTGAAATTTAGAGCAGGAAAAACATAGATTATGAGCATGGTTGACAGCAGACGCTTGAAGGAAGATTTTGCCAAGGTACTGAAGGTTCTTGAATCAGTGCCTTCTTTTGACAAGACGGCGCGTATTTCCAAGGATGAGTTTGCACGGCGCGGCCGCAATGTATATGAAGCAATCCATGCAAAGGGCGTGGAAGTGGGCTTGTTCTTTTCGGATGAGCATTACTGCGGAGATGTTCCGTACCTTTGCGGAAACTGCAATATTTCAGTTGAGCAGGTCGGCGGTGTTGTCGGACCTAACGGCGCCCATCTTGTAGCAGGACTTGAAGGTGGCTATGCTGCCGAGCAGCTTGTCCGGCAGAACGGCATTTATGTGCATAAGGCGGAGCTGCTTCAGCTGGCTGATGAAAAATATCCAGTCGCTGCAGAGCGTTTTGAGGACATACTTATTGCTGCGAACAACGGAGTAATGCCTGAAAAAATAGCCCTTCTCACACCGAGGCAGGTGATACCGTCTGCGTTGGTGGAATATTGCAACGAACTTTTCGGTGCGGAGAATGTGGTGGACCTTCAGGAAGAGTATTTCAAAGTCAAGTATGAAAAGAGTACTGCCGAGGTGGATATGGTGCGTTCCGCTTCCATTGTCACTGATGCGGTTGTGCGTTCCATGCTTGCCGTATTGAAGCCGGGCATGCTTGAAACCCAGGTTGCCGCCTGGGGATATTTTGCGGCCCGTGAACTTGGTGCGGAGGAAATCGGCTTTGATTTCATGGTAACATCGAACGAGGCCAATCGCTCATTGATAGGCAAGGCCCTGAACCGTGTAATTATGCCCGGGGACTGGGTGCATATAGGTGCAGGAACAAAGCAGGATGGACTCAATGCCTGTGTTCGTCGTTCTGTGATTGCAACGGATGAAAATACGAAGGTTACACCGGAGCAGCAGTATTGGTTCGACATGGTTGAAGGTGCATACGAAGCCGGATACAAGGAATTCTGTAGGGTGGCGGCTGAAAATCTGCCGGCCTATCTTCAGGAAAAGGCACTGGTGGATTATTTTGCCGCCAGATCGGAGGAAGTGTCCGCAAAAATAGGGAGGCGCATACAGCTTGAAAATCTGAAGCCATATACGGGTACCCACAATTCAGGGTACACGGAATGCCAGGAATTTTACGGCGCCATTACTTTGGACAGCAAGAACCCTCTCGGCAACAGGATAATAACCATGCTGGATGTTGCCTTGCGCGGAATCGGCAACAAGTGGGATGATGTGATCATACCGGGATTTGACTATCTTGTGGTGGAAAATACCCTTTGCAAGGATGGACCTGTCGTTGAAACACTTACAAAGATCCCGGTAAATGTACAGGCAATGGTTGGCAACGCCGATTGATCGGTGGGATGGATTATGATCATTGACGAATATTTGGAAAAAAGCTGCGGCATCCTGAGACAGATAGCTTCCTGTGAAAAGGAAAAACTGGACAGAGCTGCCGGGATAATAGCATCGGCATACGGGGCCGGGCGCACGATATACATTTTCGGCTGTACCCATTCGGCTATACTGGCTGAAGATGTGTTCTATCGGGCCGGCGCCCCTGCGTTCTGGAGACCTCTCTGGGGACCGGGCATGAGCATAACGACTACACCGGGTTTTCTGACAAGCGCGGCCGAGCATAACGAGGAACTTGGGCGTTCCGTGGTTGAATGCTCTCAAATGACTGAAGGTGATGTGCTGGTGGTGGCTTCCACATCCGGCAAAAATGCTGCACCGCTGGCTGTGGCGGAAGCGGCTTTGGAAAGAGGAGCGCAGGTCGTGATAATCTGCTCCAGTGCATACAGGGGGCAGCGCGGTAATCATTCCGGGCTTGCCAATATGTTTGACCTGGAAGACAGGGCTGTCATAATCGATAATCATGTGCCAGAGGGAGATGCCTCAATAGAGGTGGGGGATGTGAGAATGGGCCCCCTTTCCACGATAGCCGGTTCATTCATAATGCATACATTGTCGGCATTGTCCATAGAGTGCCTGCAGTCTGCCGGCGTCGATGCACCGGTTTTTATGAGTTCAAATGCGCCGGGCGGCCGTGAAAGGAATGAAAAGCTTATGGCGCGGCCTGAAATACGGGATAACTATCTGCTTCCGTAGAGATGAGAGTAATTTCCATAGACATAGGCACAAGCCGTATAAAGTGCGCCCTGTTTGATCAGGACGGGAATATGCTGCATTTGCGCAGCAGGGCCTTGAAAAGGGCAGCATCCCCGGATGTTCAGGACGCCCTTGTATGGATAGAGACAAGTGCTGAACTGTTGCGGGAAATGACGGCCATGGATGGATACGGAGCGGACGCCGTGGCGCTTACCGGCAACATGCACGCTCTGCTGGGCGTGGACAGGGAAGGCAAGCCTTTGGCGCCGGCTGTGCTGTGGTGCGATAATTCCGCATCCGCTGAATCCGCCAATTTGAATGACAGGTATGGTGACTCTCTTTTGGAAAGATTCGGTAATGTAAGTACTCCGGTGTTCACTTTGCCGAAAATTCTCAAAATGAAGACAGAGCAGCCTGAATTGTACGGCAGGATTGCAAAGTTTCTTCAGAGCAAGGACATAGTCGCTCATTTTCTTACTGGCGAGTTTGTTACTGATCCATCGGATGCGTCAGGAACTCTTCTCATGGATCTTGAAAGCCGGGAATGGTCAGCGGACATGCTGGACGAGCTGGGGATTGACGGCGGCATGTTGCCGGACATACTTCCATCATCAGCAATATGCGGCACAGTTACTGCCGCCGCTGCCGCCGCCACCGGACTTAAGGCAGGCACTCCAGTCGTTATCGGATGCGGGGATCTGGCAAGCGCGGCATTGGGAAGCGCTGTGGATGAAAATACTCTTTCGCTTACTTTGGGAACTGCGGGGCAGCTGCTTGCCGCAGGCGGCCGCGGAACATGGAGGAAACTGGCGGGGCGTCAGTTCGTGTTTGCACATGCGGAGGAGGGCAGGGAACTTTTCCTGGGTTCGGTTCCTGCTGGCGGATTCTCCTTTGAATGGCTTGCCGGAATGCATGGTATTTCCATAGAGGAGTTTTTCAATCAGGCGTCCCTGCCCGATTCAAATGAGGGGCTTCCCGTTTTTCTTCCATATCTGCTTGGCCGCGGCGCGCCCTATATGGACTATGTGTCTGACGGCGGCTGGTTCGGCCTGTCTGCCTCCCATGGCATGCCTGAGATATGCCGTGGCGCTGTGCTGGGTGTGCTCAGCGCATTGCGGCAGAGCTGCGATCTTCTTGAGGAACTGGATGGCCCGAGAGAGCGTATAGTTCTTCAGGCTCTTGCCTGCCGGCAGAAAGCAGTCCGGGATTGTGCCTGTTCCCTGTTCGGACAGGACAAGTACATATCCGACAATGGAGAGGCATCGCTGCTTGGCGCGGCAATGCTGGGCATGATGGGGCTTGGGGTGTATCCTGATGCTGACAGGGCAAAAATTGCCATGTGGCAGGGAAAACGTTGTGCTGCCGCTCATATTTCCGGAACTGATGTATATTACGCCGGATATCTGGATTATGCCAGGATGACTTGGTTGTCTTTAAAAGGAAGATGATTTTTTAGTTTTGCGGAGGGTGCTATGGGACAGTATGGTTCTGGTGATGTAAGTTGGTTCAATCATGATCGTTTCGGCATGTTTATTCATTGGGGACTCTACTCAATGATAGCCAAGCATGAATGGATACGGGTTTATGATAAGGATGCTGTGACCGGCATCAGCGATGAGGATTATAAGATATATTTCGATTTGTTTGACCCGGATCTT
>JAZURH010000029.1:0-2089 GCA_045606125.1 Lentisphaeria bacterium
CCCACCCGACCGCCCACCCCCAAATGCGCGTGCGCGAGAAGCTATGAAGGCTGCAAATTGTTTTTATTGATTTCTCATCATAATGTTTCCTGAAAGCCCAGTCTGGAAAGTTATGGAGCGGCAGTGCATAATTCCTCCGGCCGGATTTGAAATGGGCGTTGTTTAGTTTAAGTTACTCAAAATTGTCTTTATCATGCGTATTGTCTGTGATTCAGCAATGTATCGGGAGTTTCTGATGGTGTGCCTGTTGTTTTCAATCATATTGTTTCTGATGGTTCCCATGTTGGGAGCCGGGCAGGTTTCCCTTATAGAAAACGGAGGTTTTCAAGTAGAGGATGGGACATTTGAGCCCTGGCGGGCCCGAGGTGGCGGTCTGGGGACCATAACAGTGAAAGATGGTGTACTCACTGCCAGAGTCAGCAAGCTGTCGGAGCGTCCCTGGATTATGGAGCTGCATCAGATGGTCGTGCCGGAAGTTCCGCTGGGGGCGCTGGCTGTGGTATCCTTTGAGTATAATGTGAGCCCCGGATATTCATTTAATTTCTACTGGCAGGTGGAGAGTCCTCCCTGGCCCAAGCTGCTTTCCATGCACCTGGATAAATCAGGCGGATGGCAGTCTGTGAAGATGGCGGTCCCCATACATGACAAATTGGAAGGGAAAAGCACGGCGCTGTCTTTTCATCTTGGCGGCAGGGTGGGTACGCTTGAACTGCGTAACATGTCCATGATACTTTTGCCACCAGGCACTTCACCTGACTCAGTTGATACAAATGTGCTTCCTGTGCTGGGTGGTGACTTTTATGACAATGACTGGCGCAACAAGGCCAGGTCCCGGCTCAGGGATTTACGGAGCGTGAATTACACTCTGCAGTGGAAGCCTGATTCGGAAGTGCGCATAAGACAGGTGAAACGTCCCTTCAGTTTCGGTGTGGAATGTCCGGCTTCTCTTGTCACCGGTATCAATGTGGCAAAGGGGCTTGATGCTGCGATGCTTCCAGCCTACAGAAAGGCTGTTTTTGACAGGGCGCTTTTTGATTCAGTTACATTCAGTGACGGGCTTGTGTGGCGTGATTACGCGGCATGGGGAAATAAGGCCGCGGCAAAGGCGGTAAATGAAGCCCACGCAGCCGGATTGAGTGTGCGGGGACATGCGTTGCTTATCCCGGCTTACATGTTTGCTCCTGTGAATTGCAGGCGCATGAAAATGCCTGAACTTGATGAGGCTTTAAGGAAGCATGTTGCCGAAAAGGCGGCTATCAAGGGCATAGATGAATGGAATGTGCTTCACGGAGTCATGGACTATCAGGAAATATATAATCTTCTTGGGGTGGAAATACTTACAGACTGCTTTTCCACCGCGGAGAAGCATGCTCCCGGAGCGCGCCTGTACATCAGTGATGTGAATGCGCTGTGTGCTCTGTCTGATGTTTCTTTGAGGGATACTGTGGAGTTTGCAAAGTGGCTTAAGCAGGAAGGAAAGAAGCTTGACGGGATTGTGCTGGGGGTGACTGTGAATCGCCCGGATGTGGCTCCACAGTCTATGGAAAAGCGTCTTGACTATGTGCACAAGGAGCTGGGATTGCCGATTTACATAGCCGGATTTGCCGTCAATGCGGACAGTGAAGCCCGGCAGGAAGCCATGCTGATGGATTATCTAACGCTGTTTTTCTCTCATCCTGCCGTGCATGGTGTGAGTTTCGGGGAATTATGGGCGTCAGCCCGGCTTAATCCCAGAATGGGGTTGTTCGGGGCGGATATGAAGGAAAAACCGGCGGGGGCAGCTGTCCGCAGAATGTTGACAAAGGAATGGCGTACGGACATGACAGTGCGTACAGACTCTTCCGGCAAGGTATCGTTCAGGGCGTTCCTGGGCGATTATGAATTTGTTCTCGGAAATGAGACCAGAAAGGTGACAATCGCAAAATAGTTTTTAAAATGAGCGTATTCGACATAGTAAAACGTGACGAACACAGCCGCGCCAGGCGCGGTGTACTGCATACTGCGCATGGTGATGTGCAGACTCCGATCTTCATGCCCGTAGGAACATGCGGAACGGTAAAGGCCATGTCCCAGGAAGAATTGCTGGGGC
>JAZURH010000030.1:0-3129 GCA_045606125.1 Lentisphaeria bacterium
AAACTCCCAAGATGGAGAAAATTATAAAAAAGCTGCAAAAAAAAGAGGCTGCTGCGAAACATTAGGTTTTGCAACAGCCCCTTTTTGCTTTAAGATTATTGTTTATCAGGCAGAACTGTCAATTCCCTCATAAGCTTAAGACGCTTTTCCCTTACAAAACGTTCAAAATTGATCTTTGCAGCAATCATTTGCTCCAAGCTGTTTTCATCCGCTTTACGCTTTGCAAGATATTTTCTGGCTGCTGAGGCAATGGAAGATATTTCCTGCAATATGCCGCAGTCATGTATAGCTCCCAGCTGGAATGTATCAAGATACTGTCCAAGAAAATCATCATGTATCATGCGCATCAGATTCCTGTAACGCCCGGCTACTTCCACTCCAAGCAGAGCTTGACGCCTGAAACTTCCATAATATACAGCAAGCAGAGCTACCACCTTGTCCCGCTGACGCATTGAATCAAACTTCTCTGTAGCAAGATCAAGTTCACCATACGCCGCACGGAAAGCAGAGGCGTCACCGAAGGTAAGAAGACGAATAGTATCGACTACAGGACGCCTGTTCTTCATGTCCATCATTATCTTTCTGGTCACGGCACGGACAGAAAATCTGCTCAGCGCTTCCTCCCATTCCTTGAGTGAATTGCCAGCCAAGCCCATAAAAGCCATGGCCAGTCGGCTTGTTCCGTCCGGCAGGGCAAGTATCTGGTCGGCCGTAAGCATTATTGGAACATAAAGATCTGCAATATGAGCTATCTCGCGGGACAATGCCAGAGACTTCCACTTGTCCCCTGCCTGAGATTTGGCAACACTCATGAATTGCTGCACACTTGTGCCAATGCCATCAAGTGCAGTCTTTACCCAGCCAAGCAGCTTTTCATCTGTCATCATATTGCTCCGCTGCATCAGTTCAAGCCACTTCAGCGTTGAATTCTTAGGCTTATTGCGGGAAAAATATCTTCGCAATGTCTGCCTGCACAGAAGCCTGTCAGCATTTCTTGTGACTATGGGCCAGTATTCAAGCAGATTAACATCCGATGCGTATTCTATTATCCAGTCAAAAAAATCTTTCGAAACATCACTGTTAAATGAAAGAGCAACGGAAATAACGTCCCTTGCAACATCAGGATCCATATTTCCGTCATATTTCTCAAAAAGTGAAACAGCCCATTCATCCGATTTTTCCGGGGATATGGTCCACATTACACGCAATACATGCTCAAATACCGTATTTACTATCTCATTTCTGCGCCGGAAGGCATCTGCGGCTTTGATAAGAGGCTTTGGAACCTGGCTGCGATTGACTATCTTGCAGAAATCCAGGGCATCACTCCTTTCAAATGGAACAAGCGCAGTGGAAAAAGAACGCTTTCCTGCAATGCTTTCGGGCAAAGAATGTATCTCCCCCGATTCCCTCAAAAGACCGGCACTTCTTTCAAGTTCAGAAAAATATTCCTGCATTACATTGCGACCGGCATTTTTGACATCACAGGAAAGGTACAGTCCCATCAATTTTTCCGCCTGCGCCGCCACATCAGGGAAAAAACTTACACCCACGCAGCCCGCGAGTTCCATAAGACGATCATGTTCTGCTGCGCTTATGTCCGGATTCAAATCCTCCAGACTTGATAAACGGCGCATCAATTCTGCACGAAAAACTTCAATTGCACTATCGTCAAACATCATAACATGAAAATACTTATAAAAGGCTCAAATGGAAACCTGCCTTATCCCTTCAAGCAAACGGGCTGCATCCTCCAATTTAAAACAGGAAGGGCATTCATCCAGACAGGAAGCCGAAGCGCAGGCAAGAGCTTCGGCAAATGAAATCTCAAGCTCAGTTTCCCCTTCAGAAAGACGACGGGCCATGACAGCAGTGGCGCAGTCCCCGGCACCTATGGGGCTGACTATACCTTCCAGCACAGGCAAATCATAGCCATAGCTGCCATTTTTTCTGCTGAATAAAAATGCTCTGTCACCACCTGATGTGACAGCAACATTATCAATTCCGCTGTATATCTCCATAACAGAGCGTGCTGCAGAGCAAATATCATCAGCTCCGCCGAGGCTGCATATCTCCTCCCGATTGACCTTGAGCAAAGCAACTTTCTTCTCAAGGGCAGATTCAACACAGCAAACACTGTCAACAAGTAGCGGGATTCCGACAGCATTCGCCATTTCAGCAATAGTTGACATAAAGCCGGCATCTATGCCGCTGCATGCAGTGCCGCAAAGAGCCAGCACTCCTGATTCACATAGTGCTTCGCCTATGGCATCAAGCATTGCATTTTTTTCCGCTTCACTGACAGATGGTGTCGGTTCTATGATTTCAGTAACAGTGCCGCTGCTTTCGTCTATCAACTCGCAGCAGCCACGAACTTCTGACTTCATTTCAACAAAAATACCATCATCCCCTATTTCACGGCGAAGCCTGCTGCCATTTTCCCCACCGGAAAATAACGCTACTTTGCATGGAAAACCAAGACTTCTCAAAGTACGGAGCACATTTACACCCTTGCCGCCGCCACATTCATCCATCCTGTACGCACGGTTGACTCCGCCATGAATATAATTATTGAAAAAAAGCCTTCTCTCCCAGGCAGGATTCAAGCAGACTGCCAAAACTGGCTTTGGTTCTATATTCAACTTCATGTAAAACTCAATACTGCAATGTCTCTGTAACGGCGCGGGCTACATCTTCAGGCTGGGGCAGGAAAAGCCTTTCCAGAGGAATGGATGACGGAATGGGCATGTCCGCCGCTCCAACACGGGTAACAGGAGCTTCAAGGGCATCAAGACAATGCTCAGCTATGCACGCAGAAAGTTCCGCACCTACTCCCCCGCAAAGACAGGCTTCCTCAACTATCACTATGCGGCCGGTTTTCCTTAGGCTGGCATACACTGTTTCAGTATCAAGTGGATTCAGACTTACAAGGTCAATGACCTCAATACTGACGCCTTTTTTCATAAAGGCGTCCCTGACAGCAAGGCATACAGGAGTCATGGATGAATAGGATACAAGAGTCAGCGATTCCCCGGGAGCTGCCACTACTGCCTTGTCCAAAGGAAGAAGTAATTCCCCTTCAGGAACTTCGCCCCGCCTTGGATATAGACAAGTCGGATCGTAGCCATG
>JAZURH010000031.1:0-3051 GCA_045606125.1 Lentisphaeria bacterium
GCATGGCCTTCGCCAATGCCTTCCTCGGACTGTGCCATTCAATGGCCCACAAACTGGGCGGAATGTACCATGTGCCGCACGGCCTGGCAAACTCTTTCCTCATTACGCATATCATACGCTTCAATGCGGTGGACTGCATGACAAAGCAGGCTGCATTCCCACAGTATCACTTCCCCGATGCAAAGCATGACTATGCCCTGGCGGCGCGATACATAGGCCTTGCAGGAAACAATGACGATGAACTTGTTGATAACCTCATCGGCAAAATAGAGGAACTGAAAGCAAAGCTTGATGTTCCACCAGCCATGAAGCCCTGGTTTGACGCCCATGGTATCAGCGAGAAGACTTTCCTTGCAAACCTGGACGAACTCAGCGTGAAGGCATACGACGACCAGTGCACAGGCGCCAATCCCAGATATCCCCTTATATCCGAGATCAAGGATCTTTACCTGAAGGCATACTACGGCAAATAACCGCACATTCTGAACAAACAAAAAGGGCTGTCCTTATTTCAGGGCAGCCCTTTTTGTTACGGCATTGTGCCGTTCAGGCAAACTTAAAGTTCAGCCAGGCTCTTTTCTATTTCAGCCTCCACTGCCTTTACATCAATAGTTGCAGGGGCGTTGGCCTCATCAGTAAGAACAAAGGCATCATATCCGGCGAAGTTCAACACGACCTTGCCATCCTTGATTTCAGGCTTTCCGTTTCCACCCAGGACTTTTACCTTTTTAACATTCTTTCCCGGCCATGTAACGGCGACATTGCCAGGCTTATCATTTTTGAGGTTCAGAAGGAACACATATTTTGCGCCGTTGTAATCAAATGTAATCTGCTTCACATCATCATGGGAGACAACAGCCTGCTTTTCAGACAGCGGAGCCATCAGCCTGTCCTCAAGTGCCTTGAGTTCCGGCAATATGCCCTTAAGATATCCTATCCTCATGTGGGGATTACTGAAAATACCCGCATTGGGGAACAGCACGTTGAAGCCCTTGCTGGGATCGCCTATCTTATACGGAACTGTACCACGCACACCGGCAGTTATTCCGGCAAAGACGGATGCCCTTATTTCCCTATAGGTCATTGAACGGTAATTTTCAGGCTTCTTTGCAAAACTGTTTCTCTCAAATGCCTGAGGCACATAATGCACGCCCTCGCGACCCACCTTGTCCACAACGGATTTAAGCTGATTATAAAGAGATACGATCGAAATGCTCAGGTAATCTGCAGGCTTAAGCAGCGGGCTGGGATAAATATCCACCCAGTGCACATCGCAATGACCCACCTTGCCTATGCATCCGCCAGCCGAATTGTCACATCCAAAAACAGGATGATAGGGATCGTTTTTCCTGAGGAACTCATAGACGACCTTAAGATTCCTTGTGTATTCGGCTCCGCGGGGTTCATCATAAAGATACCATCCCAGGAAGGCAGGATGATTCTTTATTCCGTCGATCAGTTCCTTTGTAAGTGCCTGTGCCTCCTCATTGAAAACCGCTGATTGCTTTCCTTTTATTTTGAATCCCCAGAAGTCAATATTGTACCTGTAATAGGGCTTGAGCACAACTTTTATATTTTTGGCCTGGGCAGCATTCAGAAACTCAATAATCCTGGGAAGCTGGGACATATTGAGCACATAGGAATGCGCCACATTTCCGCCTGCCTGGGCAATAATGTCCAGAGACGCATTTCCGCATCCGAAGAATCCATTGGGATAGAACTTGCTTCCATTTATGACAAGGCACCTGTTCTCGTCCTGCCAAATCTCATTTCCGCCGGCATTGGGAGGCAGTATGTTGATGTACTTTTCAAATTCGCCGAGCAGCTTGTCTCCCCTGTACATCCAGAACTTGGCAGTAACAAGCCCCGGTTCAACCTTGTCAAGCGGAACCTTCCACTCATCAAGTTCAGCATTCTTCAGTGTGCGTTTCTTAACAATGACCTTTCCATTTCCACTGACGACTTCCGCTTCTACACGGCATTCCTTGAAAACATCGGGAGTGACCATGGGACTTATGCGGAACCTGGCGGTCTTATCCTTCATTGCGGGATAGATATTGTCCCGGTAGTATGGCCAGAGAGTCTCCACGGTGCAAGGGGCAATAACTACAGACTTGGTTCCATTTGCTGTGAAGACAAGTCCCTTGCTGTCAAGCAGATAGAAATCAAACTTGTAGTTTCCGCTCTTTTCTATATTTACGGGAAGCTTGAACTTCAACTTTCCGTCTTTCACCATGACGGAATCCCCGGTAAAGTCCACATGCTTCTTGCCACCTTCAGTAACGCGGCATTTTACATTCAATGTCCCAGTCAGAGATGTTTTGATCTCACCGACGATGAAGCTTCTGTTTTTTTCACCGCCAAGTTCCGTATCTATATTGAAAGAGAGCAATTCGTTTCCGAATCTTACGGCATCAATGTTCAGGCCCCTGAGCCTTGCATAGTCATCCATTTCCTGGAATTTCAGCGCCTTTGGGAAGCAGGAGAGACTATGTTTTTTTCCCCAGTTTTCACGGGCGCAAAGGAAACGCCACTCATTTAAATTGCAGTTCGTAAAAGCTGCAAAAGGAACATACATCTCAAGATTCCAGCCTTTCTCCATCTTGAGAGTTTTGGTCTTAACAAGTGATGACCACTTTGAATCACCAATTCCGCCACGGGAAAATGAGTCATAAATGCATCCTTCAGGATTCACTATGATCTGATAGAACTCCCTTATATTCGGGTCTGGACTCACATCCGGAGCAGTCGAAAAGAATATCTCGACGCAATCATCATGCCATGTGGAATCATCCTGCTCCCTGAATGAAGACTTGATGGAGGCATCTTCGCATTCCCAGAACATCCATATTCCATTGCCGTCCGTCAGCAAGCGGCAGCCTGTCTTCTCTATTGGATCTTCATCCTTGGCAAGAAGTTTGAAATCACCGACGGCGGCAGCATTTTTCCAGGCATTTTCATTGGCCATGCCGTCTAACACCATGGCCTCATCAGTAACAGAAATGTCAATCACCGGTATATCGGCACGGGCGGAAAACGCCATGACTGTGC
>JAZURH010000032.1:0-12763 GCA_045606125.1 Lentisphaeria bacterium
GATTCTCCAGAGTTTCCTCCTCTGACAGTCTTACAGTATGTAATTCAGCCAGATTCAACGGATTTGTCATAATATAGCAGTAAAATTACTATTTGCAAAGTGGCGTTTTTGTGGAAAAAATTGAATTTTAAAGTTCAACGCATCATCAGAGCCACTCCAATGAGTGCTCCAATGGCTGGTATGATAAATGCCGGAGTGAATTGCTCATTAAGAAGCATCAGGGAAAAGGTGGCGGAAAGCAGGGCGGATATGTATCCGTATGCTCCTAATTTGGACGGGGAAATGTATGTCAGTGCTTTGAGCCACGCGCAGAAGGCGGCAAAACTGCCAAGTATGCCAGTGTATGCGGCGCATGCCCATATCTGCCATGGAACGGCTGCAAGGTTGAAAGAACTGCCATTGATCAGCATGCTGAGACCGCACAGGATGGTTCCCCAGAAGAATGCAATGAATGCCGCCACATAAAGGTCGTATTTCTCTGTGAGTTTAACGCCATAGACCGTGTATGTCGCCCAGAAGAATCCCGAGGCAAGGGCCATTAAGTCTCCCGGCCAGGTGGCTGCGCCAGAGAACTGATCACTGCCCGGTGAAAGGATTATGTTCGCAATGCTGACAAAGCCCATGATCATTCCAGTGACAGTGAGTAATTTTATTTTTTCACGCAGCAGAACTGTGGCAATAAGCACTGTGAAGATCGGGGACGCATTTGCCATCAGCGATGCCCTGGCAGCGGTTGTCCATTTAAGGGAGAGAAATATGAGAAGTCCGTCTGCCGTAACGCCGCAGAATCCCATTGCCAGGCCGAAAATCCAGTCTTTTCTGATTGCTTTTACAGTTTGTTTCCGTCTTTCTGCAGATGCAAGTATAATTGGAATAAAGCAGAGAACGCACAATAAGCTTCTCAAAAATGAAATGACAAATGGGTCATAGTTGTCCACCATGTTTCCGAAGGCAAGTCTGCCTGCCACATAGTATGTGGACCAGCACACTGTGGAGAAAAGCCCCAGAGACAGGCCTTTTATGGTGTTTCCTGACCAGATCATATTCCTTTCAGCCAGTTGGTCAGCAGATCTATCCAGTATGCGGCTGGTTGTTCGCTGTCGGTGTATTTCATTCCGAAACCATGTGAACCTTTTGCGAAAATATGCAATTCAGCCGGAATGCCTCTGGACGTCAGCGTCTGGAAATATTTTATTGAGTTCTGGCATGGCACGGCTGCGTCATCAGCAGCATGCACCAGAAATGCCGGCGGAGTGCTGCTGTTTATGAAACACTCGGGTGAATAGAACTGTTTTTTTTCAAAGGAGCAGCCGTCTCCTATGAGTCTGCGGCAGGAATCACCATGTGAGAATGTTTCAATGACTGTGACTACAGGATAGATCGGAATTGAGAAATCCGGCCTGGCTGATATGTCTTTCAGTGCCGGAGATGGATCGCCATGCCTGTTGTACATGGTTGATATGCAGCAGCACAGGTGCCCTCCCGCAGAAAATCCCATGACTCCTATTTTGTCTTTTGCGTAACCGTATTTTTCAGCCCATGATCTGACCAGACGCATTGCCCTGAGCCCATCCTGCAGCGGTCCGTCGGGAAATGTCCCGTATTGTTCACGGGGTGCCGGATCACGATATTTAAGTATGAAAGCTGATATGCCCAGGCTGTTCAGAAAGCGCGCCACCGCATGTCCCTCATGGTCTATTGCCAGGCCTGTATATCCGCCTCCAGGGCATATAAGCACTGCCTTGCCGCAATTTTCGGATGTTGCAGCCGGATAGCATATAAGTGCCGGTTCGCAGACTTTTTTTACGCTTCTGTTTTTTATGGTGCTTCCCCGTTCCACGATCTCCTCTGTAATGCCATCGTATATTTCCTGACCGGGAAAGCCTTCAGGCCACAGGGATATCTGTTCCGGTTCGGGGATGCCGCTGTCTATGGCAGCATTAAAATTGCGTTTTGTCAGAATCATCTTTTCTTCTGCGGTTTGACTTTGATGTTTGTTTTAGAACATTGAGATAATTTCAAAACTATCATCGAAATGTACGTTGACATGAACACATTGGAGTCGGCAGTCTTCCCGCCGTGCAAAAGTACGGCTTCAAGCTGTTGTTTTGCCACTGTCTACATTTTATTGTGCATTTCGCTTTATTTTTGAAATTACATTCCTTTTGATAAGTAATATAGTGCAAATACATATATTTTTTTCGGAAATGGACTTATATTACAATGTTTTTATAAATCATTGCAATAAACGGTTTTTGTATGGAACGTGGATATTTCAAGGATAGAAAAGTAAACGGGCAGCGCGGGCGCCAAAATGTATCGGCGCCTGAAAATGAAGAGAGTAAGGATACTGTCGGCAAGCGTCTGTGGAAGCCCGGCACAATGCTGGCGCCTGTGCCTGCTGTTCTGGTAAGCTGCGGTGGCGCCGCCGGCTACAAACCCAACATAATAACCGTTGCATGGGCGGGGACTGTCTGCTCTGAGCCGCCCATGGTGTCTATATCTGTGCGTCCTTCCCGTTATTCATACGAGATAATAAAGAAGACAGGCGAGTTTGTCGTGAATGTTTCTACCGGAAGACTTGCCAGGGCCACGGACTGGTGCGGAGTGAAGAGCGGCCGGGAGTTTGACAAGTTCGAGCATTGCCGGCTGACTCCATTTGAATCCAGGCATGTCCGTGCTCCGGGTATTGCCGAATGTCCCGTTAACATGGAATGCAAGGTCAGGCGTGTCTTAAGTCTTGGCTCCCATGACATGTTTATCGGGGAGATTATGGCAGTGCATGTTTCCGAAGAATTGCTTGATAAAAGAGGCAAGCTCCGTTTGGAGCATGCCGATATTCTTGCTCTTGCCCATGGTGAATATTATGTGCTGGGACGCAAGGTGGGAAGCTTCGGATATTCCGTGAGAAAGAAATAGGGGATCGGACTTGACATGGATTATCTGCAGCTCAAAGACAAGTGCATTGTTCTTACCGGTGTCGCCAACAGGCGCAGCGTTGCATGGGCATTGGCCAGGGAATTGCAGGTTCTCGGAGCCAGAATCGTATATGTTTTCAAAGACCGGGAACTTTTGGAGAAGAACAGACCGCTTATAGGAGCTGAAGCTCCGGCAGTAGTGTGCAATGCCGAATCAGAAGAGGAAATGGCGTCATTGCCGGGCAGTATAGGACAGTTCACGGACAGAATAGATGGATTTGTTCATTCCATAGCCTTTGCCAATTTCAGCGAGGGAATAAAACCGTTTCATTCCACATTGAAGCGTGATTTTCTTCAGGCCGTCGATATATCCTGTTTTTCTCTGATGAACTTCTGTGATACATTGAAGGGAATGTTTTCTCCGGATGCCTCCATTGTTGCAATGAGCATTTCCTCCACAAGGATGGCCAGTGAAAATTATGGCTATATGGGGCCCGTGAAGGCTGCCCTGGATTCAAGCGTGGTATTTCTGGCAAAGTCCCTTAGCAGGGACATATCTCCGGAGATACGTGTGAATGCCGTGGGAGCGGGATTGCTCAAAACCTCGGCTTCCGCTGGAATACCGGGGTATATAGACGCATATCTTTTTGCTGAAAAGGCAGTTCCGCGTAAAAGGGCTTTGGACACCAGCGAGCCGGCAAGGGTACTGGCATTCCTTCTCAGTCCAATGTCAAGCGGAATTAATGCCCAGACAATCACGGTCGATGCCGGAATGGGCGTGAATTTCTTTGACAGCGAAATAATACATAAAGTTACTCATTAAGTTTTTGGATATTTACAATCAGGAGAATTGAAGATGGCAGCAAAAGACGAGATCCTGCAGTGGCAGGATGAATATGTGATGCACACATACAACAGGGATATGTTGCTTGTACGCGGTGAAGGATCATATGTATGGGATGCAGACGGTACGCGTTATCTGGATTTCACAACCGGTATAGGCGTATGCAGTCTTGGACATTGCCACCCCCGTGTGACTGAGGCTATTTGCGCACAGGCGGGCAAGCTTGTCCATATTTCCAATCTTTTTATAAACGAGAACCAGCCGGCTCTTGCCATGAAAATAGCAAAGCACAGTTTTGGTGGTCGCGTCTTCTTTGCCAATAGCGGAGCGGAGGCCAATGAGGGCCAGATCAAGTTTGCCCGCAAATGGGGCAGTGCCCATGGCGGACGCTATGAGATAATCGCCATGAACAATTCATTCCATGGGCGTACGCTGGCAACTCTTGCCGCCACAGGCCGCTCCAAGTACCGTGTAGGCTTTGCTCCTGATATGCAGGGATTTGTCTTTGCGGAGTTCAATAATCTGGAATCCGTAAAGGCTCTTGTAAATGAGAAAACGGCTGCTGTGCTTGTGGAACCGGTGCAGGGTGAAGGCGGTGTCATGCCGGCGACACAGGAGTTTATGACAGGGCTCCGCAAGCTTTGCGACGAAGCCGGAATACTCCTTATGCTTGATGAGGTTCAGTGCGGTATGGGGCGTACCGGCCGTGCGTTCGCATATTCCAACTATGGTATCGTCCCTGATTCAATGAGCATGGCCAAGGCTCTTGGAAACGGCATGCCTCTTGCCGCATTTGAGGTAAGACAGGAGCACGCTGAGGTGCTTGTTCCCGGGACCCATGCCAGTACTTTCGGAGGCACTCCCCTTGCATGTGCCGCCGGTCTTGCAGTTTTTGATGCTTTTGAACAGGACGGCGTGCTTGAAAATGCAGTGACGCAGGGAGCTTATATCATGGAGAAGATCGCTGAAATGAAGGCAAAATATCCCTTTATCGGCGAAGTGCGCGGCATGGGCTGCATGATAGGAGTGGACCTGGGTGAAAAGATAAAGAACATAATTCCTGTCTGCCGCAAGAATAATTTCCTGGTCCTGACGGCCGGTGAGACTGTTCTGCGCCTTATGCCACCGCTTAATATTTCCAGGGAAACAGCTGATGAGGCTCTTGAGTTTCTTGACAAGTCATTTGCCATGCTTTGAGGAAGTTAAACTGCCTATGAAGCTGTCTTTCAGAGAATATCAGATGCGTATAGTCTGCCTGATGATTGTGTTCAGTGTGGTTCTGTTTGCGCAGAATAAGGGCGAACGCAGGCAGCAGGCCATGAAAATGGCCAAGTCTTACGAAGTCAAGCCTATGGCGAAACCGTCATGGGCGGAACGGGGGGATAAGCCACTTTTCAGGGTGGCTTGGCTTTCTGATACGCATATAACATCCTCTGCTCAGGCGGAAACAGTGAAGAAAGCTCTGGCTTTTGCCAGAGGGCGCAAGGCTGATTTTGCCATTTTTTCGGGAGACAATGTGTCTTATACCGAAGGCAAGTTCAGTAATATTAATCCTCCGTCAGCCCGCAAGCATGCCTGGTTCAAGGCATTTCTGCGGGCCAATGCCGGAATGCCGTGCAAAGTGATTTGCGGGGATAACTGGCATGACGGTTTTATAGATGTGTTCGGCAGCCGTAATTTTGCGTTTGATGCAAAGGGGTTCCATTTTATTTTTGCTTCTCTTGACGCCAGGGGTAGAGGCGGTGAAGGGTGTTCCATTTTTGATAAGTCAACTTTTGACTGGATAGAAGCGGACCTTGCATCCAACAGCGGCAAGCCCACGCTGTTCATTATGCATGAAACGATCTGGCCTCCGACTTTTCTTGAGGCACCCAAGGTGGAAAATCTTCTTGTGTCAAAAGGCAATGTACTTGCCGCCATGGGCGGACATTTGCATCTGGACCTGGATTTGAAACATCGCAGCTTCAGGCAGCTTGTCTGCCCGGCGCTTGGAAACAGTCACAGACCCGGATTCAAGATAATGAGTTTCTACAGTGATGCGATCATTATGGAAAGCTGCGAGTATGATTCTGCCGCCGGAACATTTTTCATGGCGGACAAGTGGCAGAAAATCGATGTACCTGAAAATCTCAGGCCATCTTCCGGTGGTGCACTTGATATCAGGAGCACAAATGAGATCAAACCCGTTCCGGTAAGAAGGGATGACAGCCTGGCAACCCGTTCAAACGAGATATATAACGGGCTGCTTGGCTTTGCAGTTTCCCTTGGTCTGGGCGGTTTGCTCGGTAAATGATGTTTGCCTTTAAAGGGGCAGCCAGTTAAGCAGTTCAGGTTCCCGGGTCACATTTGTCCAGGAGTCATGATATACTCCAGGATAAATAGTCATTCTCGGATTACCGCCAGCGTTTTCTATTGCCTCTATCATGTCAGTTGTGCGGTTTGTCGGCACAAGATTGTCAAGTTCACCGTGGAATGCCCATATCGGCGTGTTTATAAGTGCCGGAGCCTGCGCCGTGTCGCCCCCTCCGCATATTGGAACAGCGGCAGCGAACTTTCCCGGGAAACGCTGTATTGCATCCCATGTTCCGTATCCTCCCATGGATATTCCCATTATGCAGATGCGGCTTTTGTCCACTGGCAGTGTTTCGGAAAGTTCGTCTACGAGATCCATTGCCATGGACATGGGGACTGACATTTTCTCCGGCATGGTATGGCACGGAAGACTCCAGGGAGTATCAACCCACTGTTTAAGTGCCGGACACTGGGGCGCCGCAACGAAGGCCTCAAGATTGCCGGCAGCATTCTGTTCGGCCAGCCATGGCAGTACATGTACAAGCTGCGCTGTATTGTCCTCTCCCCGTTCTCCTGCTCCGTGAAGAAACAGTATCAAAGGATACTTTTTTCCCGGTACCATGTTAAGCGATCTCATCAATCTATATCCCATGGTGTCTTTATCACGCAGGAACATTTCCGGTGTGAATCTTTCCAGGGCAGCAGCTTTGACTGCGGTTCTGCCGTCTTTTGCTTCGATAGTGACGAATGCACCGACCTTTATGCTCATTGTGCGCTTGCCATGCCCGAATGGCAGACCTGATATCACAGGACCATTTACGCATTGGGCATATTCTCCGAATATTTCCGGAAGATAGTTTTCGTCCTCACAATCAGTGAAGTCACCGAAGGCAAGTCCTCTGAGGGATTTTAGGATGCCTGCTGACTTGAGTTGCGCCAGCATTCTGTCCACCCTGTATGCTGCTTCGCCTATGTCCTCCAGTGCTAAAATGGTGTTTTTCAATGCGGGGGCATGTGGCGTTCCCAGCAGAGATACAAGCATGGACAGATTACAGGGGACGATCTGTCCGGTTGCCGTTCCTTCCTTTATTATTGTGATGTTTGTGTTCGGCAGCATGGGGAAAGGATTGCCCGTTAGGCACTCTCGCATGGAATTGAGTGTTTCGTTCAGGTTTTGCCTTTCATCTTCTGTGGATGGTTCTGTTCCCAACTGGCTCAGAAGCATTGGACCGTGTATGTGCCTTCTGCAACCGTGGTTCATTGCCGCCAGATGGAGCGCACTCACATCGCTGTAGCCCATGATGGGAAGATTTCTGCGCCGCATTGTATCCCAATCCATGGAATCAAGTATGCGTGTTACACCGAATCCTCCCCTCAGGGCCACAAGCATTTCCAGTTCCGGGGTAGCAAGAAGCTCATTGAAGCAGCGCAGCCTTTCCGCATCCGTGCCTTCCAGATACCTGATGTTCTTTTCTGTTTCTGGAATGAATGGGATGATTCCCCATTTGTTCAGATATTTTTGCGCTTGTTCTATTCTTTCTCTGTCAGCTATTCCGCTGAGTGAGAAGAAACCGATTTTTTTACCAGTGAAGGGATTTTCGATGCAATTCATTTCAGATACAGTTTTCAAATGTTGTCATACTCTGCCGTGCATAAAAAAAGGAGGCTTACTGGAAGCCTCCTTAATATTCTGTTCAGCCGTCTCAATCCATGCTGCCAAGGCTGCGGAGACGGTTGTCTATGTTTACAAGAAGAAGCTGGCAGGCTTCCTTGTCCCAACCAGTGACGCCACCAACCTTGAGGGTGATCTTGACTGTGTTGTTCTTCTGTTCAACAATTGTGATGCGCAGGGGAATGTTGTTTACATCCTTGTAGAAATATTCGCATGAGTTTGCTGTGTTGTTTTTTCTGATTTCGCGAAGACGGGCCTGAGCGCAGGTGGCGCGAACTGCTTTGTCAAGGGTGATGATGCTGCTGGAGAAAACTGCGCTGTAAGTGCCGAGGAAATATCTTTCACGGCTGACATTTCCCTGGGGAGCGGTGTTGGAAGAGGCACAGCTGGTGAACAGGGCGGCCACTGCAAGTAATGCGGCAAATGCAATTTTTTTCATTGTGGACAATCTCCGTTTTGTGATTTTTATATGACAGACATTTATTTCTGCCCGTTTTGATTTTTATCCATAATATGATACATAGTCCGGGAAAACCAAATTGTATTTAAAAAGATTTCCACTGATGTAAAATAAACTTCACTATCGGCATAATTTGTTCAAACTTGTTTTTTATTTAATGAGGTGATTTTTAAAATTGTCTCAAATGAATATTTGTTCAAAAGCCGGCATTTCCGGTGCAGATGGATAAGGGAGAGGCATTTTAGCTTGAATACAGCTGATTTTAAGTGTGAAGTTGTAAATATTGCATAGGTTGCTATATTGCGGAGTATATGAGTTTTTACCTTGCAGCCAGGAGTTGATAAATGGCCAAATCAGAATCTCAGGGGTGTTATGTCCGTGCATATTTGCCGGAAGCTACAATAGAAAGGCATGTGGAGATCTTTCCATGCCGTATAGGCCGGGGAGCAAGCAATGATATAGTGCTTGCTGATGCCTCGGTATCAAGCCTGCACGCGGTGATCTCTTTAGATGAAGATAGTGGAAATGTACATCTTGAGGATCAGTGGAGCACAAACGGGATGTTCAGGGACGGGCAGAAAGTGGCAAGCGTCATGATTGATCATCCTCAGAGAATCATAATGGGGCGGATATCTGTCGATTTCGCCTTGTGCGCGGAGGAACTTGATGCACTTCCGCCAATAAACGGGAATGAACGAAAAAATAATGCTGCCACAGAGACTCCTGAGATCAGAAGCTGCGAACAGGAAACAATCCCGGCCGGACCGTCGGCGACTTTTACACGGGGGGATGCTGGAGCTGGACACAGGGGAATAATCTGTCCGCATTGCTGGCATAGTTTTGATGTAAGCGAGTTTCTTTTCATCGCACGTCATCAGAGTCTGATAGGGGATCCGGTTCTGGGAGCAGATGCGCCGGAGCGTTTTCTACCGTCCCGCTTCACACCTGAAGGAAATGCAATTGATGCAGCAGGAATGAGCTGCCCGGACATGGCATGCCCGCGCTGCCATCTCAGAATACCCCAGGCAGCGGCGGAAATGGCACCGTTGTTCCTTTCTATAGTCGGCGCCACCGCAAGCGGAAAGTCATATTTTCTTACAAGCATGACATGGCATCTGCGCAATACGCTTGCCCGTGATTTCTCAATATCATTCACGGATACGGATGCGGTCAACAATCAGATACTCAATGAGTTTGAGGAGACGGTGTTCCTTGCGTCAGATCAGGATGCCCTTGTGGCATTGCGCAAGACAGAACTGCAGGGTGAACTTTACAACCAGGTATTGCTTGATAATATGCTGATTAACCTGCCAAGCCCCTTTCTTTTCAATGTGGCCCCGGCGGAGCATCACCCCATGTACGAAGAGGTAAAGGATTCTCTGTCCAGAACACTTGTGCTGTATGATAATGCCGGTGAGCATTTTGAACCAGGCATGGATTCCGTGGAGAATCCGACAACACAGCATCTTCTGCATTCAGATACCATCTTCTTTCTGTTTGATCCGACCAAGGATGTCCGTTTCCGCCGCCGCATAAAGGGTGTGGAGGATCCTCAGCTATCCGCTGCCGCCAAAGTGCAGAGACAGGAGATAATACTTACGGAAATGATAAACCGGATAAAGAAATATTCCGGAATGCGTTCTGGGCAGAAGTCCCGTAAGACACTTGTTGTCGTGCTTTCCAAGTTCGATACCTGGCGTTCACTTATGAAAACAGAACTGCCTGATGAGCCCTGGAAGTGGGAACCTGAACTTAATACCTGCTCACTGGATGTCCCCCTGTTGAAGAATGTGTCATTTGAATTGCGCATGCTTCTTGATGAACTCTGTCCCGAGATAGTATCTACTGCAGAGACTTTTGCCGGTGAGGTACTTTATCTTCCCAACAGTGCCCTTGGACACAGCCCGGAAGTGGATCTTGACACGGGGCTTCTTGGAATACATCCCAGGGACATAGAACCCTTCTGGGCTACTGTTCCAATGCTGTATTTCATGTACAGGCATGGTTTTATAAAGTCTTCCCCCGCTGAAGAACATGAGGATTGCGCAGGGGCAAGGTGCCGCAGATCCGGAGATATCTTTTTTGTCGAACTGCCCGGACTCCGCAAACCTATTCAGGTACCGGCTTCCTTTGCAGGCAGCCAGTTGTGCTGCCCGGGAACGGATATGTGGTTTACACTTCCAGTTTTAAATGATTGAGCATGGGCCACGAACTGATATATACATCTGCAGAAAGAGGACTGCGCCCCGGAACCAGAGGGTTCTGCACCGTTGCACAGACCCGGGGTATGCCTCCCCAGTCCGTGCAGCTGCTTGAGGCGTTGAGCGCATACAAGGGTATACGTTCTACCATAGACTGCGCCTCGGATGCGGCGGAGCCTGTCGCCTGGAGTCATTTGACAAGCAATCTTACAGGGCGCAATGCAAGTGTTATATCCCGTATCGGCCCGGCTCATCCGGATCACACCGGGCGCAGCAATAAACTTGCGCATCATGTCATCCTGCAGGGGAAGGAACGTCCGGCTGGGGGGCCGGCATGGCTTTGCATGCAGCCGGATTTTCTTCTTGAACAGTGGAATGACGCGCCTCATTTCATAGAGGAGCAGAAGACAATTCCTGATGGGGATACGGAATGTGCCATTGCGGGCAATTGGGCACGGCTTACCGGCGATGCCGGAAATGCAGCTCTTCTTCCGGAAATGTATCTTTCCAATCCGGGCGGCATTGTGCTTGTTGTTTTCAGCCCCGGAATGGATATGCTGCCGCTTATTGCTGAATCTCTTGCGCTTTTGCCGCCGATGACAAGGTGGAAAGTCACTTTTAATACATATTTCAGCACTCTGCCAGCTGGTTCATTGTGCAGTTGGCGCTGTTGTATAGAAGGATCAGATTCTATGCGCGAAATAAAACGCAATCCAAATGCCAGAATATTGGATTTGACTGGATATGATCTTGTCTCTCCTAAAAGTGAAATGGCGGAAATGGCCAGGACTGGATTGCAGCCCCAAAAGCAGACTATACGTGTGCCGAAGGCAGGAAATACGGACAGGGAAAAGTTTGTCCTGATGGACAATAGAAACATAAACATGCTGACCCTAAAGCCCCGCAAGGGTATATGAAAGGACGCTCAAAATGACACAGGAACAGCAGATCATTCAGCAGATTCAGCAAAGGCTTTCGGCTACTCATCTTGAGCGCAACGAGACACTTGAGGATTTGGCGGCTCAGTATGCGGAACTTTGCCAGGCCGCCATTGCCAGACTGGCAAAGTGTCTTGATTATCTTGACAGGGGAATGCGTTCCGAGGCTGTGAATGAGGCATCTTCAGAACCGAATCTTATCGCCATGATTGACATGCTGCGCTTTGACGGTGTGGCCAAGTGGTATAATCTTTGCGTTGATATTGAATTGACGGTGCCGTCTGAAATAGACATGGACGCTTACGAAAGGCTGAAAAAGGCCATTGAAACTGAACTTGACCTGGGTCCGCTGATGAGGGAGTACAGGAGAAGCGTATATATGGGGGACCATGAACTCAGTATACAGCTTTTGCGGAAGATAAGGGAAAAAGATCCGTCTAATCCCAGCTGGGCCATAAATCTTAAACCACTTGAAGATGGACAGATGCCTTCGCTTGTAAGGCGGGTTGATGAAGCATTGCGTATGGACAATGTGAAGGAACTTCGGGCGCTTTATGCTGAACTCACCCATCCGCAGCGGGCCGCTGAACCACCCGCCGAGACTATGCGCAAGCTGAAGACAGCCCTTCTGTCTGAACGTGCTTCTGATCTGAACAGGGAAGCAGGAAATCTGATGCGCAAACTTCATCTTGCCATAGAGGCGGAAGATGCTACTCAGGTTGAAGCTTTGCTTGAAAGCAGCGAAAAACTTTCTTCTGATGAGGCGTTTATTGATGTTCCCGGATCATGGAATGCTGTTATTTCTGCTGCAAGGGAAATGCTTGACATGCATCGGCGCCGTGAAGAGAAAAAGGTGGCATTCCTCAAGGAGGTAGACGCACTCCAGACAAATCTCAGTTCCGGTAACATAGATGAAATGACTTTGCGCCATGCCTGGGAACATGTGCAGTCATGGGGCTTTCCGGTTTCTTACATACTTACCCGCCAGGTGGAGGAGACACTGGCAGAAATGGGGGCTGCCAAGAAGCGCCGCAGCCGTATTGTCAAGGTCTCTGTGTTTATGTCAGTGGTGATTCTGGCTGCAGTTATCTGTGTATGGTTGGTAATGTCTGTCCGCAGCGAACGGCGTAACGCAAGTATAGCCCATGTTCAAAAACTGTTTGATGACGGGCAATATGAGCGGCTTGCGCTGTATGTGGATGAACTGCGGCGCAATGATCCTGATTTTGCTGCATCACCGGCAATAGTGGATCTGCTTGGCAAGGCTCAGGGAGAAACCAGACGCCTTGAGCAGATGGCGGCAAATTATGATACTCTCATGGATGAACTTGAGTCAATTCGCCGCCGTGGTTATCGCAGCGTCATGCCCGAACGTATCTCCCAGCTTCTTGCCGATTCCATGACTTTTGCCAATGAACTTAAGGACAATGTCAGGCAG
>JAZURH010000033.1:0-8396 GCA_045606125.1 Lentisphaeria bacterium
TGGGTGGTGGTGAAGGCCGTACCAGCGGCGGTGGCCAGCCTGTGTCCCCCTGGGGTCAGTTGGCCAAGGGTTTCAAGACTCGCAAGCATAAGAAGGCATCTGAGCGCTTCATCATTCAGCGGAGGAAGAAGTAATGGGTTCAAGGTCAATTAAGAAAGGTCCTTTTACGGACGAGCACCTGATGAAAAAGGTTGAGGCTCTCAATGCGGCCGGCGAGAAGAAGGTTGTCAAGACCTGGTCACGCCGTTCCATGATTCAGCCTGAGTTTGTCGGACATACATTTGCTGTCCACAACGGCAAAGTCTTCACCACAGTGTTTGTCACTGAAAACATGGTCGGCCACAAGCTGGGTGAGTTTTCACTGACACGCATGTTCAGAGGACATGGTGCTATCAGCGGTAAGTAAAGCCGGCTGATGCTTAAGGCGGGTCGGGGTTTTTCCTGCCCCGCCTTTTTCATTTTTGGTCGGTTTTTCTGATATTCACTCTATATTCAAAAGGCTGTTTTCATCAATGAACATAAACGAAGTCATTGCCAAGGCTGATGTTCTGGTAGAGGCCCTGCCTTACATACAGCGTTTTCATGAGGCCAAGGTCCTTGTAAAGTTCGGCGGCAGCGCCATGGAGGATCCTGAAGTCACCCGACGGGTTCTCAAGGACATAGCGTTTATGGCTGCGGCGGGGATGAGGCCAATAATTGTCCATGGCGGCGGAAAGGCCATCAGCGCGGAGTTGAAGAAGCAGGATATTCCGACCAGGTTTGTAAATGGGCTGCGCTATACATGCCCCCGCACGATAGAAGTAGTTGACAGAGTACTCCACCAGGTGATAAATGCCTTCCTTGTGGATACGCTCAAGTCGTTCAATGCGAATGCCAAGGCTGTGTCCGGCAAGGACATACTGCGGGGCCGCAGGATAACTACACCCGATGCCGGGACCGGAGAACCTCTTGACATTGGTTTCGTGGGCGAAGTCGTCAATGTGGATACAAGACAGATAGAATGGATGCTTGACCGGGGCGAGATACCTGTGATAGCTCCCCTTGCCTGCGACATGTCCGGGCAGGTATTCAACATCAATGCGGACATGGCGGCATGTGCCATAGCGTCCCAGCTCAAGGTCGAGAAGCTGTGCTTCCTCAGCGATGTGCCCGGCGTACTCAGGGATCCGCAGGATGACAAGTCCCTTATATCGACCATCCACATAGAGGACATACCTGAACTTGCCCGGCAGGGAGTCATATCCGGCGGCATGCTTCCCAAGCTGAACAGCTCCGCCGACGCCTTGAAGGCAGGCGTAAGCAAGGTTCACCTTAACGACGGGCGTCTTCAGCATTCACTGCTGCTTGAGATCTTCACCGATCATGGTGTTGGAACACAGATAGTTCCGTGAACGGCAGCCGCCGGCACTGACGGGCGGCTCAGGCAATGCAACTTACAGGAAAATAACGAGGTAACATACAATGCAGGAAATCACATCCATAGGTTTGCATGGAAAGTCTCTTCTTCGTCTGGCTGACATTACAGACGAGCAGATGCTGGGGCTTGTAAAAGCCGCCATAGCCCTCAAGGCCCGCAAAAAGGCGGGACTGCACTTGCAGAATCCTCTTATCAAGGGCAAGAACATTGCCCTGGTGTTCCAGAAATCCTCTACAAGAACCCGTTGCGCCACGGTGAATGCAGTCCGGGACGAAGGCGGAAATGCAGAATATCTGGGAGCATCAGACATACACTTCGGCAAAAAAGAGTCGGTCAAGGATTCAGCCAGAGTGCTTGGACGCATGTTTGACGGCATTCTTTTCCGTGGATTTTCCCAGCAGACAGTGGATGAACTGGCTGAGTATTCCGGTGTTCCGGTGTGGAACGGCCTTACAGATTCATGGCATCCCACTCAGATCCTCGCCGATCTGCAGACAATGATGGAGCATTTCGGAACACTCAAGGGGCTTACCATGGCCTTTGTTGGAGATGGACGCAACAATATGGCAAACTCACTGATGGTGGGGTGCGCTAAGGCCGGCGTCAATTTCATAGATGTCTGCCCCGAAGAACTTGCCCCGGAGGAAAGCGTGCTTGAAATAGCCAGGGAAAACGCCCGCCGCAACGGTTGTGACATTATAGTGTCCCATGACCCGATAGACGGTGTAAAGGGCGCCAATGTGCTGTATACTGATGTCTGGGCATCCATGGGCGAGGAATCCGTGTTCCAGCAGAGACTGAAGCTTCTCCGCCCATTCCAGGTTGATATGGACATGTGCCGCCGTACCGGGAATCTGGAGAGCAACAGGCTTATGTTCCTGCATTGCCTCCCGGCGTTTCACGATGCCAATACGGAAGTCAGCCGGGACACAGGTGCACTGGAAGTGGCGGACGATGTGTTCGAAGCGCCTTTCTCCCGTGTTTTCGATGAGGCGGAGAACAGGCTCCATACCATCAAGGCAATGATACTTGCCTCTCTGGTGTGAGTTTTATTTTAAATATTCCGGCAGGAATGGCGGTGCCTTCCTGTCGGAGGAGAGCAAATGCGCATACTGCATGTCACAGAGGCTGCCGGGTACGGTGTGCTGAGGCATATTTCCCTGGTGACCGGAGAACTTTCCCGGCGTGGGCATGAGTGCGGCGTATTGCTTTTTGGAGGACGCATCTGCAGTGATGCGTCCTTTTCTTGTCCATGCACGATCCATCGCCAGAGTGGCGGTCGTTTGTTGAATCTTTCCGATTCAGTCCGCGCCATACATCGTGCAGTTTTGGATTTCCGGCCAGATGTTATTCACCTTCATGCCTTTACGGCCGGTGTTGCGGGGCGGCTTGCTTTTTCCGGATGCGTCTATTCTCCTCATGCTTTCAGTGTCCATGCCTCCGTGCCGTTTTTGTCCAGATCCGCCGTCCTTGCCGCAGAGAAAATACTGCAGCGGCGCACGGCAGGCTATGCCCTTGTCTCCCGCAATGAAAAAGAATGCGCCATGAAAATCGGTCTGCCGGAGGAAAAACTCCAGGTCTGCATAAATGGACTTCCTGATGATTTTCCGGAAAGGCTTCTTTCCCGTGAGGCCGCGCGTTCAGAGTTGTCTGCTATGCTGCCTGAAGCATTTTCCGGAAATTGTTTAGCAGGGGTGTTTCCCGGCCGTCTTGTATACCAGAAGAATCCGGGACTGATCCTTGATGCGATGGAGCGCCTCGGAACTGGTGCTCCCCGTATTGTGTTCTGCGGGGACGGACCGCTTCTTGAGCCGCTGCGCAAAAGGAATGTTTCCGGAGTGTTTTTTGCCGGGCGAGTTCCTGATCTGTCACGCCTGCTGCGTGGCTTTGACTTTGCAGTAATGCCGTCCCGCTATGAGGGTATGTCCTATTCCTTTCTTGAGTGTCTTGCTGCAGGACTTCCGGTCATTGCTACGGATACATGCACCGGGGGACTGCCGCTTGAAGGCCGGGTGCAAATATTGGATGATGCTGACGATGCCGCAGGACTTGCTGAGGCGATCAGCAGGGTGATGCCGGGTGGTTTGGCCGCCCCGGTCATTTCAAGTTCCCTTTCAAAACAGGTGGATGACCTTCTTGGATTATATGAGGATTGCAGCATCCTGAAAACTGATAAATAGGAAGCCGCTTTTTTGTGTTTTCATTTCGTTAAAAAGGTGCATTCAATCTTGCGTTTTAATGAAAAAATGGTATAATTACATGGTAGGTTATCTTATAAAGCGGGGATACAGTCTGTCTGAAACGCGTGATCGTGGTGAACAAGGATTGAACAGTGGGGGAAAATAATCGTGGAAAAATATGCTTCTTATGATCTGCATCTGCATTCTGTTTGGAGCTATGATGCGACAGCTGAGGTGGAACAGCATTGCAGCCGCGCCGCCGGAATCGGACTTAAGACGATTGCAATAACAGATCATAACAACATAGGCGCCCGGAAGGATGTGGAGGCATGCCGCCTTAAATATCCGGGACTTATGATACTTCACGGAGCCGAGTTTACGGTCAAGACTCCCTTTGGCTGCATTGACATGGTGTGCCTGCGCCTGCCGGAAAATCCAGGTCCGAGGCTGCGCAGTGTGTTGGACCGTTATGCGGAGATGTACAGAAGCTGGCCTAAAGGCTATATGGACGCTGTCAATGTGGATGGCGTAGTATTGAAGATGGAGGATATGCTGAAGGTCCAGATGAGATATAGGCCGGAGCGCGTTGTTGCCGAACAGGGACCCACGCTGCCCAACTGGAATCTTTTCAAGAAGATTTTTGTTGACAATGGTGTGATCAGCGATGTCAGGGAATGGGATGACTGGATGGAGCCCTACTGGAAGAACTACAAGGGCATGGGATATCCGGACTACAGTGAAGTGGTCCCCGTTCTAAAGGAGGAGGGCTGTCTGATTTTCATAGCCCATCCCTTCGGATATTTCAAGGGTTGCGATGTTGAACGCATGGACAATATACGCGAAATTCTCCGCCTGGACGGCATCGAATGCGCCCATCCCAGCGTACCCTCTGAAATGACACCAAAGTACCGCGAATACTGCCTTGCCAATAATCTGCTTTCCAGCGGCGGCAGTGACGCTCATGCGGAATGGAACAATGATTTCCTCGGTATAGACGGCAGCCGTGTCCAGATCGGTGGACATTGCGGGCAGGATGAATGGCTTGAAGAGATTATGAATAGAATAGACAGACAATGAAAATAAGGGCTTTTCATTGTTGAGGAGTTCATCCATTCAAGATTTGACGGCATACTTTTCCTCAATGAAATATGGGGCGGAATAATTCGCCGTGCCCGGGACGGAAAGAATATCTGAACAGACAGTTTTTTTTAAAGTTCAAATAAAAATCAAGCAGGTGTATCATGAAAAAACGGTTTACATTGATTGAGCTTCTGGTTGTGATTGCGATCATTGCTATTCTTGCGGCCATGCTGCTGCCGGCACTGGCAAAGGCCAGAGAAAAAGCCAGGGAAATCAGTTGTGTGTCCAATCTGAAGCAGATCATGCTTTCTCTTACCATGTATGCAGATGAGCATGACGGCAGAATTCCAAGGTTTTACGACACGACATTGAAGAAGCACTGGAACAGGATAGTCTATGAAAGCAAGTATTTCAGCGATATAAACATGCTGTGCTGCCCCAGCGTCTATCCATTCAAGACAAAGAAGGACTATTGGGGTGCCACATACGGGCTTCGCGCCGGTACAAAGGCCATTGAATCATCGGCTTTCTCACTGCTTAAGGATCCCGTTCTTGTGGCGGAAGGCGGTGCCGGTGTGCAGAAATTTGCCTCTCCGTCACAGGCCATAATAGTCTCCGACTCATTGAGGAACAATCCTGCTGACGGACAGCCGACCCAGTGGTACTACACTGACTGCTATGGTTCCTCGTTTATAGGGGATGCCGGTCTTATGAGCTGTGCCCACAAGGATCGCATGGCGAATTGCGGATTTGCTGATGGTCATGCCGGTGCAGCCGGTCACAATGAAATCAAGGACAGCTGGACCAGGCATTATGTGAGCAAGTTCTCTCTGACTACTTATTCCACAGGAATAAGCTTTGGTTTCTGATCAGTTTTTTCTCCTGACGGCTGTAGCTTGCCGTCAGGATTTTTATTTGCTGTGAAGCATGCGCAATGCGCAGAATATTGAGGTTTTTTACTATGGGAAAATTGAAAGTACTTTTGTTTTTGATTTGCACTGCCCTGTTGTGCGGCGCAGGCGAGAATCTTGTTATGAACGGGGATGCCGCTGGCGGGATCGTTCCAATCAAGGGGCTTGAGATAAGGGAAAACGGTCCCGGCGGAGTAAAGTGCTTTGTCGTGACAAAGGGAAAGAGGTCTCTGGAAGGCGTTGATTTCATCCAGGTGGATCCGAATGCCACATACGAGCTTACCGTGGAACTTTGCGGTGATGCTGTAAACAGGGGAAACAACATCGATTTCGGTCTTGCTCCCTATGACGAAAACAAAAGGCGTGTCACCCATTCATCCCTGGATTTTGTGCCGGGAACGGAAGCTGTCCTTGCCGAAGCCGTGACAAAGGGTGCAAAGACGATGAAGTTCAGGGGCGCCGGGGATTGGACTGCGGCGGTCAAAAAGGGCGGCAAGATAATTGCAATGAACGCAAAGGAAGATTTCTCCGATCTGCCGAACACCACGCTCAGTTATTTCATAAGGAAAGTCACGAAGGAAGGGGATATTACCACAGTTGAACTTTCCCATCCTGTCCTGCGCGCATATCCGGAAGGTACGCCTGTAAGGCTGCATAAGGACGGAGGTTTCCAGTGGAGTGTGCTGGAGTTCAAGCAGGTTCCCGGCGTATGGAAGACATACAAGGCACGCATTTCCGGCATGTCTACAAGGGGCGTTCCCTATAATCAGTTCTGGAAGGGAACAAAATATGTGCGCCTGGTCCTCAGCACAAGGAAGGACCATGACCTTTTCCTGAACAAGATTTCCATGACCATGGTGGAGGATGTGCCTGAAGGCAAGATTGCCACATCCAAGACATTGATCCCGGATTCGGATTCCACTATCATTACGACTCCCGTAATGGCATGGCCCCGCCGCAGGTTTGCCCAGAAGGACAATGGCGTGATCGTGATCGAAGCTGAGGCCCCCTGGAACTTCGTCCCCTCAAAGCTGGATATATCCACCATTTGCAATGAAAATGGCTGCGGCGGCGGGCGCTATATGCAGCACATGAAGAACAGCGTGTATCCCATATCAGTGAAAAAAGCCGGAAAATATCAGATATTCTACCGCCAACGCATACCCTTTGCAGCCGAATGGAACCATACAATGACCCTTGATGGAAAATCAATCAGGGTATTTGACTGCAAACCCGAGACTTTCGTCAAGTTCAGTAATTGGAACTGGAACGGGACAAATGTGGTGGAACTGGCTGAAGGCGAGCATTCTTTTGCCATAGATTTCCAGGGCGGACCGGCTCTTGACCAGATCGCAATAGTGCCTGCGGACGGGCAACATGCACCAAAGGGAAATGAGGTGCTGGAGCCCCTTTATGCGGAACAGGGATTGTCCGGTGAAGCCATCTATAGAGGATTCATGGCAGGTCCCAGATTTACCGATGCTGTTCTTTCATACAAGATTTCGGGCAAGGGAAATGTTGCTGTTACTGCATCATTGGATGGCGGCAGCACATGGTCAAAATATTCATCGGGGGACAAGCTTCCGGACTGCGCAAAGGAAACTCCATTGCTTGTAAAGGTTGCAATGAGCAGCACAAAGGGCGAAGACATCTCGATTATCGAAGATGTGAAGGTGGATTATCTTGTTTCCACTGAGCTGCCGGCCGATAAGAGTCGCATCGAAAAAGGCATGGAGACAAGCTGCGGCATTGTGGAACTTCAGCCCGCCAAATGGACAGGTGTACGCTGGGGTGAGGACAATGCACTTCATTTTTCAAATCCCCTGGTACAGAACAGGGACGGAAAAATATTCGCAAGGATCACCGATGCGGATAACACGGTGCTGGCACCTCCGGAACGTTCATGGTTTGAAAAGGACGAAAGTCTGAAAGGCGCAACAGTCCTGCATCAGGGACGCCTCAACAGCAATCTGCTGGCATTTGATTTTAATGTCAAGGAGACCGGCAAGTATCGCCCCTACTTCCTTATGCGTATGACTTTGCCCTCCACCGCTATCACAATGGAGTTCAACCGTCCTGAACATGCTTATCTCAAATTCGGATACAGCATTGACAACAAGAAGGTGAATGTGGATGGAATAGGTTCCGGTGCACCTTCCCATAAGGGTGCCTATTACCGGGGAGAATACTACTGGTGCGGAGGAAATCTGGTGGAGCTTTTTGCCGGCGAACATTGCCTGCGTCTTCTTTGGGGCATGCACTACATGAACTGCGCAGCCGTTGCCATAGTTCCTGAGGGCGCAAAGCCTCAGGCACCCGAATTCAAGGGAATGCCTGCCACTTCTGCCAGAAAAGGTTCAAATGAGGCAGTGGTGGAATATGCCAGAATCAACGGACGCCTGCAGGGTGTGGACGTTGCCGATACAAAGCTTAAATACAGATTTGAGATATCTTTTGACGATGGCAAGACTTTTGTGCCCATGGCTCCAATGAGAGAAAGCAGGGATTTCGTGCTTAAGGGTTATTTCACCGGAAAAGGTGCCATTCCCCGGGTCAATGCCAGGCTCAAGTCAACAGAAACAGTTCAGCTGAAAGACAGGGATCAGAGAATTGTATTCGACAAAGTTACCGGCAATCTGACCGGATATTTCCTGAACAACGGAATGTCCCTTCTTCCTGAAGGAAGCAGCTATCCCCTGTTCAGTTTCCAGATCGGAAGCCGCAAGAAGGGATTCCGCCTTATAACTCCTGAAATTGGCACCATGGTGGAACGCAGGGCATACAGTGAAAAGAACAGCCAGATCCTTG
>JAZURH010000034.1:0-7441 GCA_045606125.1 Lentisphaeria bacterium
CCTGTTCGAAGGACAGTACGTTGTCCCGAACGGTATGGCATACAATTCCTACGTCATCCTCGACGAAAAGACCGCTGTTATGGACACCGTTGATGCGCGCTTCACGCATGAATGGCTCGACAACATCCAGAACACGCTCTGCGGCAAGGCTCCCGACTATCTCATCATCCAGCACATGGAACCCGATCATGCAGGCAGCATCGCCGCCTTTATGGAAAAGTACAGCGAAACGACCATAGTGTCCTCCGCAAAGGCATTCGCCATGATGAAAAACTTTTTCGGAACGGACTGGGCGGATCGCCAGATCACTGTAGGCGAAATGAGCACACTCGAGCTGGGAAAGCACACGCTTACATTCGTCACAGCTCCCATGGTGCACTGGCCGGAAGTCATAGTCACCTACGATTCAACAGACAAGGTACTCTTCAGCGCTGACGGATTCGGAAAATTCGGCGCCCTGGATGTGGAAGAAGACTGGGCTGATGAAGCACGCCGCTACTACATCGGCATCGTCGGAAAATACGGTCAGCAGGTACAGGCGCTCCTCAAAAAGGCAGCCGGACTGGACATAGCCATCATCTGCCCCACTCACGGACCGGTACTCAAAGACAATCTTGCATACTACATCAATCTTTACAGCATCTGGTCCTCATACAGCATTGAAAGCGACGGAATAGTAATAGCCTATACCAGCGTCTACGGACACACGAAGAAGGCAGTGGAACTTCTGGTCGAAAAACTGAAGGAAAACGGCTGCCCTAAAATAGTCGTACACGACCTGGCCAGAACCGATATGTCCAAGGCCGTTGAAGACGCATTCCGCTACGGAAAACTTGTTCTTGCCACCACTACTTACAATGCCGGTATCTTCCCGCCCATGAGGGACTTCATCGAGCATCTGACAGAAAGGGCATATCAGAAACGCACAGTGGCGCTTATTGAAAACGGAAGCTGGTCACCCATGGCCGCCAAAGTAATGCGCAGCATGCTTGAAGGAAACAGGGGCATCAGTTTCACTGAGCACAGCGTGAGCATCAAGTCCGCACTGAACAATGTATCAAAGGCGGAAATATGCGTTCTGGCAGCTGAGCTTTGCCAGGCATAATGACATAAAGGGGCTCACCGCCCCTGACAACCAAGCATCATGGCCTCGGCCATCCTGATTCCGTCTATTGCGGCTGACATGATGCCTCCAGCCATACCGGCGCCCTCCCCGGCCAGGAACAATCCCGGCAGCGAGCTGGCGCCGGTTTCATTTCTGGAGAAACGCACCGGACTTGACACCCGGGTCTCGACTCCGGTAAGCATTCCATGTACGGCAAATCCAGGAGTCTGCCTTTCAAATACCCGTATTGCATTCGCCAGCGCCTTGTAGACCGGCGCCGCAAGAATATCCAGGCGTCCGGGACACAGCCCCAGGGGATAACTGCCTTCAAAAAGCTTTCTTGACGCCCTGCGTTCAAGAAAATCAACGGCACATTGAGCAGGCGCCGTATAGTCTCTGCCGCCTCTTTCAAATACATTGCGCTCTATCTTCCCTATAAAAGCAAATGCTTCCTGCGGTGACTGGAACATGTCCGCCGGGAGCGTGGATATAATGGCTGAATTCGCAAGTCTGCCATCCCGCTTTGAATTGCTCATGCCGTTTGTAGCAAGTGTGTACTCCTCGCAGGTGGCGGGAATGATCTGTCCGCCGGGACACATGCAGAATGTAGTCGCTCCTGGAACTTCCCCGTATCCCCGGCAGGAGAAAAGATATTCAGCTGCCCCAAGCACAGGAAAAGAATCTGCCCTGCCATATCTTATAGAGTTGATAAAGCGCTGGGGATGCTCTATCCGGCAGCCCATCTGAAAAGGCTTCATGGTAAAGGAAAGATGTCTGGTCATATCAAGTATAAGCTCCCTGGCACTGTGACCGCATGCCACCAGGGCTGCAGGAGCCTCTATTCTTGTTCCATTCCCAAGCTTCAAGGCTCTGAAACGGCCCTCCCCCTCAATGCCGACAACTTTTGTATTCCACAAAAAACTGCCGCCGACCTTTATAATACGCTGCCTTATAGATGCAATGACTCCCGGCAGCAGATCAGAACCTATGTGAGGATGAGCAAAATACATTATCTCCGGCGGAGCGCCTGCCTCAACAAAGCAGCGCAGCACATAATCCGACCGTACATCATGAACACGGGTAAACAATTTGCCGTCTGACCATGTTCCGGCTCCGCCATCGCCATAAAGATAATTGCTTTCAACATCAAGTCGGCGAGTATTCAAAAAAGCATTGATATCCCGGCGCCTGCTCTCAACATCCCTGCCCCGTTCCAGGACTATGGGACACGCGCCGGCCTCCGCAAGCACCAGAGCGGCAAACAATCCGGCGGGTCCTGCACCCACAATAACAGGCTCCCGCAGTAAAGTCTTTTCAGGGTGATTCCATTCCTCACGCTTCAGTGATTCACTGAATGTTCCCGATGGTCTGGCACCATCCCGCAATTCAACGGTCAAAGCATACTGCAGCATAACATGCCCCCGCCTTCTTGCATCTACGCTGCGTTTGACAATGGCATAGCCGACTACATCATCCACACTGACCTTCAGACAGGACGCAATAAAGGGTGTCAGGCGTCTGTCCCCATCTGCAGGAAGACGGGACGCCTCTATGTCAATTCTCGTGCTTAATTTCATCTCGCCAAGTACGCAAAAACGCCCTTACGGAATCAACCGTCATAAACTGAAAAAGGCAGCCGCCTCAAAGAGAGGGCTGCCCTCAAATCAGCACATTGAAAACAATATCAACATGCCACCGTCTGAATCTACATTTGACCGATTATTCAAATGTCAATGTCAAACCGGACTTGTAATTAAAGCATGCCTTTGTGATTTCATCATAGTCAGCAATCACCGAAGCCACATGACCATCCACATATGCGATATTCAACTGTTCACTGTGACGGCTGTTGTCAACATCAAGCCCTTCGGGAGCTGTCAGCTTGCCGGCCTTGGTGCATGTTCCGTAGAAGAGACCGAACCTTGTCTGATAATGGCAGTCCTCAATAAACAGTGGAACTGCACTTGCCTTCTTAACTGCTGTGATCTTATGGGTGGTAAGAACATCCTCGCTTGTATGCCAGAACAGCCTGTTAAGCGCATAAGCCAATGCCTGATCTTCCTCATCACTGGGGCAGACATAGACATTCACATCGCCAACATACTTGTAAAGAGCACCCTTTTCAATGCAGTTGCCCACATCTGTAATTGACTCGTTAATTTTGGAAATGCCGGTATCATACTCATACCTGACCCAACTCTGGGCCCAAAGGCCATACCAGATGGGCAGCATCTGCTTATTGTCACCCACATACATGGCCGCAGCCGTTCCGAACTGCTTCATATTGTTGACGCAGGAAATGGCCTGTGCCTTTTCACGTGCCTTACCAAGAGCAGGCAACAGCATTGCGGCAAGGATTGCAATAATAGCTATAACGACCAGAAGCTCAATCAATGTAAATGTCTTTTTCATAACCGTTTCCTCTTTCTTTAAAAGCAGAATGGCGATATCCGGGAGAACATAGCCATACGCCAAAATATCACTTAATTATCTGCTGCACTGAGGCCAAGACCGGTCTTATATTCAAAGCAGGTCTTTGCAACTTCATCATCTGTTGAGGCAACAGGTGCCACATGACCATCAACATAAGTGATGTTCAGCTGTTCGCTGTGGCGACGGTTTTCAACGGTGATGCCGGAACCGCTGTACTTCTTGGTGCTGGAATTGCAGCGGGACTGGTCAAGACCGCATCTGGTTGATAAAGCACAATCCTCAATGAACAGAGGAACTGCGCTTGCCTTCTTGATGGCGGAAATCTTGCGAACAGTAAGAGGATTGTTATCCAACCCAGTGCTGAACAGCGCATTGATGCCGTATGCCAGCGCCTGGTCTGCTTCATCGCTGGGGCAAATATAGACATTGATGTCGCCCACATACTTGTAAAGTGCGCCAACCTCTGCACCACTGTTGGTTCCGGCAACAGAAGCAATGGTATCTGCTACCCAGCCATATCTAACCCAGCTCTGTGCATGGTCACCGCTCCAGACCGGCATGATCTGCTTGTTGTCTCCAACATACATCATGGCTGCAGTACCAAACTGCTTCATGTTGTTAACGCAGGAAATGGCCTGTGCCTTTTCACGGGCTTTGCCAAGAGCAGGCAGCAGCATTGCAGCAAGAATTGCAATAATTGCGATGACAACCAGAAGCTCGATCAATGTAAATGTCTTTTTCATGATTTTTACCTTTAACAAAATGTTAATGCCTCTATTCAACAAATTGCGGTGTCCAACAGAAAACAGCACACAGCAACAAAAATCAACTACAGAACTGACAAATGCTTATTCAGCAATATTATTTGTGATGCTGATGCTGCTCTTGTACTTGTAGCATGCTGCTGCAATATCTCTCCATGCCTGATTGGTGGTGGCAACGTGACCGTCCATATAAGTGATGTTCAGCTGTTCGCTGTGACGCTTTTCACCGACATGTGTAGTAGTAAGCGTATAAGTCGTTCCATTTTCAACGCTGACATAGTACAGGCCGATACGGTTAGTAATCCCGCCGCCGTCCTCAATGAACAGGGGAACAGAACTGGCGTTCTTATAGGCAGTGATCTTATTCACAGAGCGGGTCAGATTGTTGATGGCGTACGCCAGAGAAAGATCCTCTTCATCGCTGGGGCACTTGTAGACTTCTTCGTCTCCCACATACTTGTAAAGGGAACCGGCATCAACATTGAAGCGGGCAGCATCGCTTTCCTGCTCAGTTCCGTTAAATCCAATCCAGCTGTAAGCAAGTGCCTGACCACTGTTTGCCGAGGTTGCACTATAATTGATTGTAGGAAGGATCTGCTTGTTGTCTCCAACATACATCATGGCAGCAGTACCGAACTGCTTCATATTGTTGACGCAGGAGATGGCCTGGGCCTTTTCACGGGCTTTGCCAAGAGCAGGCAGCAGCATTGCAGCAAGAATGGCAATAATTGCGATGACAACCAGAAGCTCGATCAATGTAAATGTCTTTTTCATTTTTGAACCCTCGTTTTAAGTTTTTATTTATATGATTACGTGTCCCTGTTTCAAAACATGATCCTCAAACAGGAGAATCACTTCCACTCCTTTCCTGATAATTATACTAAATACTTTAAAAAAATGCAACCCCGCATTAAAAAAATATTATCCCCCATGACACAGACATAAAAAAAAGACCCCGACAAACTTGCCGAAGCCTGATTTCATTTCCACCATAAAAATGGCGGGGTTGACGGGAGTCGAACCCGCGACCTTCGCCGTGACAGGGCGATGCTCTAACCAATTGCGCTACAACCCCGATTCCGCAACACAAAACTTTCTGAACAGACTGGCGGGGTTGACGGGAGTCGAACCCGCGACCTTCGCCGTGACAGGGCGATGCTCTAACCAATTGCGCTACAACCCCAGTCTCGTTCAAAAAGCCTTCGTTTCCGAAAACGCACTTAATTTACTTGCTTTTCCAATTTTGGCAAATCGTTTACCCGAAAAAAGTTACCAAACAACAAAAAAACAGGGAACAGAACAATCTGTACCCTGTTTTTGTTGTTGAAAACCGGAAATGCCCCATGTCAACCGGGGTTCATTCCGGCTTGATCAGGCTTCAGACCTTCTCCTCCCGCATCTTGGAACCGTTCTTCGCCACCAGAGCAGGATCTATGTCCAGCAGACGGCATGCAAGTTCACGCAGTTTGAACTTCTGTATTTTTCCACTGGCGGTCTGGGGATACTCCTTCACTATGAAGAAATGCTTAGGTGTTTTGTAGAAAGCTATCTTGTTGCGGCAGAAGTCCCGCAGATCCTCCTCGGTAAGTTCCATTCCACTCCGTGGAATAACAAACGCGCCAACCACTTCACCATACCTTTCATCAGGAACTCCAACTACCTCTGCATCCTCAACGGCTTCATTCGTCCTGAGAAACTCCTCTATTTCCTTGGGATAAATGTTTTCACCGCCGCGAATAATCATATCCTTAAGACGCCCGGTTATTTTATAATATCCGTCCTCGTCCACGGTGCCCAGGTCTCCACTGTGCAGCCATCCGTCCGCATCAATAGCCTTGGCAGTTTCCTCCGGCATATTGTAGTATCCTTTCATAACATTGTAGCCCCGGCAGCAGAGCTCGCCCACTGTATTCGGCGGTACGGTCTCGCCTGTTTCCGGATCTATGATCTTGATCTCAATATGAGGCTGACCTGTTCCGACCGTAGTGACACGCCGTTCCAGTGTCTCATGGGCACCGCTCATTGTAAACACAGGGGACGCCTCCGTAAGACCGTAAGGTATGGTGATCTCAGGCATGTGCATCTTCTCTATGACCTGCTTCATCAACTCTACAGGGCAAAGAGAACCGGACATGATGCCGGTGCGCAGGCTTGTAAGATCAAACATGCTGAACATGGGATGATTGAGTTCCGCTATGTACATGGTCGGCACGCCGTACACTGCCGTGGCCCTGGCCTTCTGTATGGAAGCCAGCACCACAAGCGGCTCAAACTGCTCCACCATGACGGCCGTGGCGCCATGACTTAAAATGGCCATTATGCCGAGGACACATCCGAAACAATGAAAAAGCGGCACGGGAACACAGACCCTGTCATCCTTTGTAAGGAGCTGGCGTTCACCTATGTAATATCCGTTATTCAGGATATTGCGGCTCGTAAGCATAACCCCCTTGGGAAACCCGGTGGTGCCGGAGGTATACTGCATATTTACAACATCATTCTGGTCGAATGTGCTGGCAGCTGCCTTCAGTTCCGTATCATCCGTATTCTGCCCAAGCTGGAAAAGTTCCATGCTTGTGTACATTCCCCGGTGCTTCTCCTGTCCCAGATAGATGACATTCCTCAGGCGCGGGAAACGGGCGCTCCTGAGCATACCGCGGGGCTGCTCCCTCAGTTCAGGAACAAGTTCATAAAGAACATCAATGTAGCTGACATCCCTGAGACCGTCAACTATCGCAAGAGTATGCATGTCAGACTGCCTGACAAGATATTCCAGCTCATGGGACTTATAATTTGTATTTATAGTGACAAGGACAGCACCAATCTTGGCGGTGGCAAACATCAGGGTGAGCCATTCAGGCACATTCCGCGCCCAGACGCCCACATGGTCGCCTTTTTTAACGCCAATGGCAAGAAGTCCCTTGGCCATGTCATCCGTGCGTTTGTCAAAATCCTTATAGCTCCATACGAGTGAACGGTCAGGATACATTATGAACGGATGGTCCGGCTGGGACTTGACCAGATCCGCAAAAAAACCGGCTATGGTCTTCTCTGTGAAAAGTTGTTCGCTCATACTTGAAATCCAAATGGAAACTTTTTTAATACGACTACCGGCGCAATCAGGCACCGATAAAACATG
>JAZURH010000035.1:0-6582 GCA_045606125.1 Lentisphaeria bacterium
TGGGAGGTTCGTAGTTCTCCAGTATTTCCCTGGTGTATCCTGTGACATCCTCGTTTACGGCTTTGAACAGTTTGTGTATGAAGTGCCTGGATCCGTCAGAACCCATTATGACCGGAAATACACGGAGGTTTTCCCCCTGCCGTGTAAGTTCAAAGTGCATTGAAGCAAAACGGGTTATATTGAGGGGATTGAATGGTTCCTGCGTGTTCTTTTCTATGAACCGCCCAGGAACCTGAGCCCATGTGGTGAACCATTCATGGCGTTCTGAAGGTGATACTGTGAGAAAGTTATGTGAATATCCCTGTGCAGTGCGGTTTCTGAGTATGGGGTGCAGCCATAAAAGAAAATCCCTGTCCTGCTTTGACCACAGGTGTTCTGTGTCTCTGCTGCCTGTGCCGTCAGGCAGAAGAAGCGAGGCGATGTAGCGGACCTTGGCTACGTCCATAAGGCGCCGCATTCCATTTGATGTAAAATAGAATCTGACTCTCATGCCGCGGTAACCGGCTGAAAACTCAAGTTCCACGGTAAGTGTTGTCGGTACGGGAACAGCCTTTACCGGTGACGGAACTGTTTCGATCGGGCGCTTGAACTGCTGCCTCCACTGCCCGGAGTTTCCTTCAAGCTCGTTGAAAAAACTCATTTGAGAGCTGTTTTGAGGAAACTGTCTTTGAGGCTGTTGTCTGTTCTGAAACTGTGGCGGCTGCACTGGTACGGCAGGGCGGGGCATTTGAGCGCCCGGGTACTGTACCTGTGATGGAGGACGCACCGGCACGGCGGGACGCTGTATCTGAGTGCCTGGATATTGAGTCTGTGAAACGGGACGCGGTACCGTTGATGCGGGATGCTGTTGTGGCATATTTTGCCGTGCCTGTCCGCCGGAAAGTTCCCATTCGCATTCAATGCAGGTCTGTTTCAGCATCAGATGAGCAACGTATGCGTGGACACACTTGTCATTGATATATTTGCAGGTGCAGCTTCTTTTCCATTTCCCGTCTGGCTGTAATGCCCAGATGCACCGATGGCTTCCTATTGTTGCGGACAATGATTTGTCTGTAAGATGAAGGACAAGGTTGTTTTCAATATTAAGCAGCCTTACGGCCATGACTTTCATATTGTGAGGGAAGTTCAGCTGTTCCATGTCCGGCCAGGACTTGAGCCATGCCGGTTTTTCTCCTGATAGTTTAATTTTTTTCATTGATCGTAAATATTACATGCAGCAGCATTCGCACGCAGGGCGTCCGGCTGTCTGATCAGTATTTTTAATGTCCGTCATGACAACGGTATTCAAGACAGAAGAAAATATAAGAAGAGTGGCGTCAATGGCAAGTCAGAACAGGTATTTTTATGAAGTGCCGAATATGTTAAAAAAAGTGAATTTTCATATATGATGTAATTTCAAAAATATCTTGAAATCACCTCTTTCGGATAAAAAAATGCCGGAGAACAGATGTTCCCCGGCATTTGATATCGAAAAATAGATTATTCGATGACTTCTTCTATTGAAATATTGTCCACCCAGGCTGTTCCTGTGCAGTTGAGCATCTTGATTTCGAATCTTGCATGCTTGTGGATTGGCTTGTCTTTTGTCTTGAAGTCAAAACTCATGCATGCCCAATCCTGAGTACCGGAAAGCCAGTTGCGCTGGGGGAAGAAGTTGTTCCCGCTGTCCACCACATTGAAGAAGATACCTCCGCCTCTGCTGACGGGCTTTACATTGTCCAGCTTGATCATATAGCTGATTTTGTACTTGGTGTTCGGCTTGATGGTTTTGTACCAGTAGTACTGCTGCACATCCGCGCCTTTTCCATTGAGGGCCGTGATCTTCATTGAACGGGGAGCGCTGAAGAATACTTTGTCATCAAGTTCAATTTTGGCATTTCCGGTTTTGGGGTTGGTTGCTATCCAGCCGTGATATTTACCATTTTTATGAGAGCCCCAGTGTGTTCCGTTCTTGCCGTAGGGCTTCACTATGTCGAATCCGCCGTCATAGACCACTTCCCTGTCTCCGGGTGTCATAGTGCCATAGCTGTCAATATCATGGAATCCATCAGAGTAGGGGCTCCAGACATACATGTCGGAGAAGTGTTCATAGCCTTTGAGTAAACGGTTGCGCCCGAAATTGACCGGGAAACCTTCTTTTTTAAGTCCGGGCAGATTTTTCAGCGGAATAGAGACTTCCATGCTGAATCCTTTTTCTGCTGGCGTGACTTTAATTTGAGCCCCTGAATTCCATGCTATGTTTGGCGTGGCTCCGGTTTTGCCGACTTTTTTCCATTGATAGTCAGTGAGGCAGCCTGCGGATGTTACAACAAGATGGTAGTAGTTCACCCTGTCTCCGCTGGGGTTGAGCAGTATTTCCACGCAGTTGTCAAAATAGGCATCTTTAAAGTCAGCTGCCCTGTCAGGCGCGATTATGTCAGCCATTCTCGGTTCTTCACAATCCACAGTGAAGATCAGAGAGTCTTCGCTGTATTTTGCCCTGATAGTAGTTGCAACACGTTTTTCTGCCGGCTGTTTGTTGGTGTTTGAGGCTATCAGCTGTATTGGGTAAATCATATTGAAGCGCAGACCTCTTACAGCCTTGGTCTGGTTCTGGAATCTGCTTGATTCCGCCAGAAGCGGATTGAGATATTCCCGGCGGAACAGGTCAATGCGTTTTGCCTCAAGAGAGTCGGGCTTGACTATTTTTGCCGCCTTGTCGAAACGTGCAGTTATGTCTGCCAGCTTAGCAGGGGTATATATCTTGTTCCAGACTTCACTGTCTGAAGGAACCGATGCCACCGGGCCCACATCGGTTTCGATAATACGACCGACGATTTGTTTCGTGCAAATTTCTTCGAACTCTTCCATGATCTTCTGCATGATCGGGGCAGCATCGCCGTACATAAGCTGATAATGCTCATCAAGTATGGCTTCGTAATCGGCCTGATTGTCCCATGCAACTTTGCAGAGAATGTAGTTGTTCATGTAGAAGTAGAGGAACCGGTCGCTTTCTGATTCCATGAATGCGCCGCAGGCATAAGGGGCGACTTTTTTGTAATATTTTCCAATTGCCTTGGGAGTGTAGGCGGGAATGCCGGTCATCTTCCAGGCACCGTATCCTTTGTAGGCATAATTCCAGAGCTGGACTTTGTGATTTGTCTTTTCCTTCCATGCTTTTGTGAGAGCCAGACCCTTTTCACCTGCTTCGGTATCCACAGCCCAGGGGCCCGTGTCGCATACCAGAAGCAGTACATTGTCTGGAATCTGTTTCCTTGGCATTTCCTTGTATGGCACATAGGCTGCCATGCAGAGGGTGCCTTCGATTTTTTCGTCTTTCAGGCGCTGGGCCCAGTTGATGACATTGTTCCAGATCAGTTCTGTTGAGATTCCTGTGCGTCCCCGTTCCGGCTCGTATTTCTTTTTGCATTTTTCACATTGGCACATAAGCATGCCGTCTTCCGGGAAAATATCCACATATTTGTCAATGAAATGGGCGAAATGCCAATGTGGTTTTTTGGTGTTCTGTATTCCCACACCTCTCTCTGCGGCAGGACGGCCGGTCAGATATGCCTTGATGTCCTGGTATATCTCTTCCATGACCGGGCTGCTCCAGCAAAGATGCTTGGGATCACGGATGCCGGCATTCGTCAGGGCAAAATATTCCGGATGATCTTTGAAGAAGCGTGCCTGAAGATTAAATGCATTTGCAATGCCGTGGGTGCAGGGGATTTCAACTGTGGAAACTCTGCGGCGGTACATGTTCAGATTCTTTTTCGGGTTGATTGTTGCTTTGCGGTTTTCGCCTTCAAAGTACTCGCCGTCCCAGAATGCTGAATAGTAGCGCTTGATGAAATCCGGCTTTTCGATAATGTTGATTTTGGGCAGTTGCAATGAAGCCTTTTTGGGAACTATGGTTCCAAGTTCGCCTGGAAAATAGAAGCGTACTCCGGCAAAGCGCTCCAGAAAATCATATACGGCAAATACCGTTCCCCGTTCATGCATCATGCCCCAGACACCGCTGGTTTTGAGCAGTTTTTCCGGATCCGCCTTGGCATCATCCCTGCCGGCGATGCAGATATCGTTGCCGTAGCGCTTGATGAAGAATCCGTCCTTTGACAGGTCTTCTCTTTTCAGACCTTTTTCCCTGGCGAAGCTGCCGAGACCAATATAAAGGTTGACTCCGTTGCCTGGTTGAGATGAGATGTTTACAGTTTTTCCGAGGACTTGCGATAGAAAATCCTGCAATTCTTTTGCGGCAAACCTTGTTACTTTGGAAGCGTCTGCATCCACTACGATTACGGTGTTGTCGCCGGAAAGTTTCAAATCTGTATTTTTCCCGATCTCGATTTTTTTGGGCAGTTCAGCGCTGATGGACTGTAAGCATATCAGCACAGCCGCAAGCAGCAGGTAACGGAACAACATATTGTTTTCTCCCTGTTTGATTATTTTTATGTTTGGTGTTCAAATGTTTTGATTTTTGCTATAAGCCTTAATTTGCATAGGGCTCATATATAAGACCTGTCTTTCCTTCAAGTTCTCCCTTTGTGGATGTTTCCGCATTTCCGCTGACCCACAGGGTTACTGTCTTGTCCTTATGGCGGAAAATGGTTCCTGTCTGGGAATCTTTGGTGAGGTTGTACGGATGTGAATTGACATTTATGTTTTCTCCTGCATGGGAGTAGGGGCTTCCCCAGGCAGAAGAGGAATAACCGGCGTCTGTGGAGTAGATGATTTTGGAAGGATTCTTGATCTGAGTGATCTTGGACATGACAGTGCTGCCTTCAAGGTAGGAGTTGCCTCTGGCGTAGTAATTAGTTGCGTAGCTTCCTGCATTGAACTTGCTTCCTCCGGCACATTTTTCTGCTCTGAATGTGTCGTTGGGGCATGCCCAGATTCCACGGCTATCGTACTTTTGGCTGTTTTTGTAGACATTGGGATCGAAACTGGTGTAGGATTTTATAGCAGTTTCAATGGTTGCCAGGTTTTCGCGTGGTGGAAAGTAATCGTCATTGTCATCTATGTACATGTAGACTGCCACTCCTATCTGCCTGATGTTGCTGATGCAGCGTGTGGTACGGGCCTTTTCCCTGGCAGAACTTAAAGCAGGCAGAAGCATAGAGGCAAGTATAGCTATTATGGCAATTACGACCAGCAATTCTATCAATGTAAAACCATTATTCCTTCTCATTAACATGACTGCCTCCTGATTAAAATTGTTTTGAAGATGTTTTCAGACAATGTTTATTTTGCAACACCTCGATAGTGTACCAAAGTTTTGACTGCTTGTCAAGACTTTCAAGCAAAAATATGCGTGGGGGATATCGGATTTTGAAATGTACACGAAAAGTTGGACATAAATAAAAGGGCGGCATTTTAAAATGGAAGAAATTGAATTTATTTTAAAATGCAGAAGATGATGAAATCCCTGTTAAAAATTATCCGGTATGCAAAATGTGATCTTGCTTTATGGGCAGCATGTGTCTTGATTACATTAAACTGTCTTTTTATGTATGTTGAAAATATGGTGTAAATAGTGAAAAAAATGTTGTTTTGACTTGCAAAAATCACTTTGCACTATATGTTTTGCATTGATTTTTTCATGTGAAGGTCGGTGCGGCAGGCTATGCCTGGTGTGCCATGTAGAGAAATCCTACTAAACAGGAAGCAGGTACCATGGGTTCAGTTAAGAAAAAGAGGCGGAAGAAGATCGCGAAGCATAAGCGCCGTAAGCAGCTGAAGGCAATGCGCCATAAGAAGAAGTGATGTCTGCTGGAGCGGCATGGCATTTTGTTGTGCCGCCGGTATCAGTTGTTTCTTATCCGTCGTGACGCCCACGGCGGGACACCAAGGGAACGGTAATGTCGCCTGTTCATGTGATATTAAGCTTGATTTTGTTGACTTTTGTTTCTCTTGGTGCCGGATGCCGCGCTTTCAGCGCAGATTCAAAGGACGGGGTCTCTGTTTCAGGGTCCCGTCCTTTGTCGTATCAGAATAATGCTTCAGCTGAAGTTGATAAAAAAGATGATGTAAATGCAAAAGTCCCTGCCGTGGAAAAATCAGGTTCAGATCCTGTTTCCGCATCTGCGGCTGTATTTGATGATGCTGCAGGAAGAATGGGACGCGAAGAGTTTGAAGCCGGGCAGAAGTCCTGGGATGCTGCGGTCAAGGCCTCCGGCAAGGAAGAGGCATCCCTGAAGTTTGCCGAGGCTGAAAAGCATTATTGGAATGCTCTCAACAAGTTTCCTTTTGAGATCAAATATGTGAATGCCTGGAGAAGGGCTGCGTTCAAGTGTTTTTCTCCGGAAGATTGTGAAAAGAAGATTGCAGCTCTTGCCGATGAATATCATGATTCCGTGCCTTTGGCCATATTGTACGGGCGCATTCTTGCTATGAGCAGGAAGTTTGACATGGCAATAAGGCATTTAGAGGGGACTTTGGAACTGAATATTGATTCACAGGAGCTGGCCCGTGAGATAATAGTCATTTCATTCCAGGCCGGTAAGTACAGTAAAGTTATGGAACTTTATAAATGGCTTACAGATAATGGCCTGCTCACACCCACAATAGCAAGTCGGATCGTAGCCATGTCGTTCTGTGAGC
>JAZURH010000036.1:0-3211 GCA_045606125.1 Lentisphaeria bacterium
TTTTTTTTTTATCCTTCTGTGGGACGTGGGGGGGGGGGGGGGGGGGGGTGCCCCCGCCCCCACCCCCCCCCCCATCCATCCCTTTCGCGCATGCGCGAGGAGAGGGCGGATTTGCATATACGAAGGACGGAGAAGCCGTAACTAATCTGGAGGTATGGAAATATGTTGTTTCTTAAAAGTTAAGGGATATCTGTGTTTTTTTACTGTGCCCAGCTTTTATTTCTGTGAAAGTATTGTATATAAAAGGGACTGTAATTTCTTTCGCTTTTATTGTGAAGACGGAATTCAGTGAGAGGCATCATCAGACTGTATTAGGAGGGCAGTGCCGAAGGATTTTTCTTATGACAAAAGGAATGGTTTTTGATATTCAGAATTTTTCCATCCACGATGGTCCCGGCATCAGGACAACAGTTTTTCTGAAAGGATGCCCTTTGCGCTGTCTGTGGTGTCATAATCCGGAATCACAGAATCATTGTGCGGAAATATTTTATTCTGCAGAACGGTGCATTGGATGCGGTGCATGCCTTGAAGCATGTTCCTGTAAATGCCATGTTTTCAAACCGGAACATGTATTCAACAGAGATAACTGCATAAAATGCGGCTCCTGCGCAGAATTATGCTATTCAGACGCATTGGTGAAGACCGGACAGGAAATGAATGTGGACGATGTTATGCGCAGGGTTCTGGCGGACCGTCCGTTTTACGAAAAATCCGGTGGTATGACTGTTTCCGGAGGAGAACCCATGGCTCAGTTTGAGTTTACGCTGGAGCTGGCAAGGGAAGCCTCAAGACAGGGCATACATGTATGCCTTGATACGTGTGGCTATGCTCCATGGGAAAAGTATGAGCAGATTATTCCGTATATAGATATTTTTCTTTATGACTACAAGGCTTCTGATCCGGAAAAGCACAGAAAACTGACAGGTGTGGATAACAGGCTTATTCTGGAGAATCTGCACAGAATAGATGCCGCTGGAGGAAAGATATATCTGCGTTGTCCGCTGATCCCGGGGCTTAATGACGATGAAGCCCATCTGCGACAGATAGGCATAACAGCGGAAACATTGAAAAATGTGGAGGAAATAACATTGCACCCCTATCATCCTCTGGGACTTGCGAAAAACAGGCGGCTGGGCAGGGTTTCCGATTTTGCCGAATCGGAATTTGCCTCTGCTGAGTTTACAGACCATGCCGCGGAGATCGTTGCTTCAGAAACATCTGTAAAAGTGCGGAAAGCGTAGGATACAGTCCATGAAAAACAGGGAATGATGACACAAAGGGGAATATAAAGATGAAAGAATCATTTGCCGCATTGCGCAACAGGGCATTGGATGACCAGTATGCTCTTAAAACCTGCATCTCTTTCAGTCGCAATTTGCAGCTGATGCAGGAGGTCTGGGAAGAAAATATTCATCTTTCCCTGGGAGAAAGGTTTGCCATTGACGGCAAAATGCAGCTGAGCGGAATAGAGTTTCTGCATAGTCCGGAAGAGCCTCTTATTGGCAGAATCAAGCCTGTTGAATATGTTCCTGAGAAGCAGAGACTTGCCATAGAAAAGTTTACGGAACTCGGATTGATGGAGTCTCCCGGGCAGACCGGGCATTGCGAGCCTTTCTTCAATGAAGTATTTTCCGTGGGGCTTGATGGTGTCAGGAAGAGGGCAGAGGGCATTCCTTCGTTTGTCATTGCAGCAGAGGGCGTTTCCTCCATGATTGAAAAAGCGGCTGAGTATGCGGTCCGAAAGGATGTTGCAGAAGCATGCCGCCATATTGCCCACAGGCCTCCCCGGACTTTTCAGGAGGCAATACAGCTTATATGGTTCATTTGCCTTGCTATTCAGATTGGAGACGGAGCCAGCCTGGTGGGACCGGGCCGCCTGGACCGGAGGCTGGCGCCATTCTATGAAGCGGATATTGCAGCTGGCAGGATAACCCGCGAGGATGCTCTGGAGATGGTGTCTCTGTTGTATCTTTTTATAAATCATTTCTGCAGGCGTGGACTTGCCTTTGCCGTTATGGTCGGCGGCAGCGGCATTTATAATGAGCTTTCCATGATTTGTCTGGAGGCTTTGCGCTGGAGCAGGCTGGTTTATCCTACCGTAGGGCTTTGCTGGGAGGAGGATACACCGCCTGAACTGCGTAAACTTGCGGTGGATCTTATTGCTGAGGGCATTTCCAATGTGGCGATTTTCAATGACAGGCTTATCAAACACGCCATGATGCGCTACGGAGTGCCTGAACAGGATGCCGGCGAGTATATAAATTCAACCTGTGTGGAGATAACGCCTTGCGGGAAGAGCAATGTCTATGTGGCAAGTCCATATTATTCACTGTGTGAAGTTCTTCTGGAAACGATGAAAGCAAGTTCGGCAACGGATTATTCTTCATTCATAAAGGATTATCAGAAGAATCTTGCGGAGAAAATCCGGGTCGGTGTTGAAAGGCAGAATGCAATCCGCAGAACCAGGGCGGCCGGTACACGCCGTCCAATTCAAAGTCTTTTTACCTTGGACTGCATAGGACGCAGGATGGATATTGAAGAGGGCGGTGCCCTTTATAACTGGATTGAGTGTTCCTTTGTTGGAGTCGCCAACCTGACTGACTCTCTTTTTGTGCTGAAAAAGGAGGTTTTTGAGGAAAAACGCATGACAATGCGGGAAATGCTTAAGGTCCTTGAAGATGATTTCCGGGGCAATGAAGCGCTCCGATGCAAGTTCCTCAATCATTATCCCAAATATGGAAATGGCAATTCTGAGATTGACGGCACAATAAGCGAGCTTGTCCAGTTTATTGACAGTGAATGCTCGAAATACAAAATGTTTCCCGGAGATTCCCATTATATACCCGGTACATTCTGTTGGGAAATGCATCAGCGCCTTGGTCTGGCCTGCGGTGCGACTCCCGATGGCAGACATGGAGGATTCCCTTTCGCTGATGGGGCTGGACCGGCTCAGGGCAGGGAAAAGCAGGGGCCGACCGGAGCAGTGCGCTCTGTCTGCTCATGGGATCACAGCATTATGCTGGGAGGAAGTGCATTCAATCAGCGTTATTCCAAGGCGGCGGTGGATACTCAGGACAAAAGAAAAAAACTGGAAACCCTTATTGATGTCTTTATAAAAAGCGGTGGCTTTGAGACACAGATCAATATTCTTGACGCGGATATTTTGAAACAGGCTCAAAAAGACCCCGAGCAGTACAGGGATCTTATTGTC
>JAZURH010000037.1:0-4312 GCA_045606125.1 Lentisphaeria bacterium
CAATGATAAGGCAGAGGTTCTGACAATGGTTTCCGCCTGTTCATTCATCTGGTTTGCAACGGCACTGCTGTCCGCAGTGGCGGTACGGCTCTGCATGCGTCTGGCGGCACCGCTGGGGTTCGTTGACATACCGGAAAACGAGGCTCACAAGCGCCACAAAAAATCCACACCGGTTATGGGTGGAGTCGGTATGTTCGCAGCCTGGATCACCGTTCTTGCGGGAGGATGGTGCGCAATATCAATACTGCCGGCTGATTTCTTTGCAAACTTGTTCGGTGCGGAAACAGGCAGCATACTCGCCGGTGCGCGTAATGCGGCACCGGCACTCAGGACTGTCATAGCCGGAACTGTACTGCTCACACTTGCAGGAGCAATAGACGACAGACATCCACTCAAGGCATGGCAGAAATTCCTTATACAAGCCGCTGTGGCAATACTGACGGCACTTTCAGGACTGAAAATAAGTTTTCTTCATGACATTCCTCTGGCAAACACAATTATAACCGTGCTCTGGTTCATGACGGTCATGAACGCCATAAACTTTTTCGACAATATGGATGGCCTTGCCTGCGGTGCCGCCTTGATCGCATCTTTTTTCTTTCTGGTCATAGCCCTGATAAGAGGCCAGTTCTTCGTTGCAGTCCTTGCCTCAATGACAGCGGGGGCAGCCACAGGTTTCGCAATATTCAATGCACCACCTGCAAAAATATTCATGGGGGACGCCGGAAGTCATTTTCTTGCCTATCTGCTTGCGGTACAGGGCATTCTGACCACATTCTACATACCCGGCAAAAGTCTTACATACGCCCCGCTGCTCATACCGCTGTTTCTTCTTGCCGTACCTCTTTTCGATGCCTTGGCGGTCATAGTGATAAGACTGAAACTTCACAAACCAATTTATAAAGGGGACAACAGGCACATTTCCCACAGATTCGAATCTCTTGGATTAAGCCGCAAGCAGGCAGTCCTGCTGGTACTTCTGCTGTGCATGATAATAGGATGTTCAGGCGTGCTGCTTCTATGGCTGTCTCCCGTCGGTTCAGCCATTGTAATGCTTCAGACAGCCGCCGTTTTCACATTGATATCACTGATTCAATTCTACATAAGGAAAGATTGAAAATGTCATTGAACACAGAAAACATAAGAACACTCTGCAGACTTGCTCTTGAAGAAGATCTGGGAGACCTTGGAGACACCACCACCAAGGCAATAGTACCGGCCTCACTTATGACACACGCGTATTTCACAACAAGACAGGAATGCGTATGCTGCGGAATGCCGGTGCTGGCAGAATTGTTTAAAATGATAGATCCGGGAGTAAAGCTGGATCCGGATGTCAGTGAAGGTGCATTGTGTCTCCCCGGAACAAGAATGGCAACCATAACAGGCTCGGCACAGGCTATACTTACAGGCGAACGCACAGCTCTGAACTTCCTGCAGAAATTGTGCGGAGTAGCCACGGTCACAAGAAAATATGTGGAAGCTCTTGGTGAATCAAAAACTAAAATACTTGACACAAGAAAAACCACCCCGGGATACAGGCTGCTGGAAAAATACGCAGTGCAGACCGGCGGCGGACAGAACCACAGAATGGGACTCTACGACAGAATCATGATAAAAGACAATCACAGGGAGCTGGCAAAACTGCTTGGTCCTGATTCAATACAGCAGGCTGTTTCCCGCGCAAGAAACGCCTACCCGCAACTCAAGGTAGAAGTCGAGGCCGATACCCTTGAAGATGTAGAGAATGCAGTCGCAGCAGGTGCGGACATTATACTTCTGGACAATATGAGCGACGGGCAGATGGCACAGGCAATACGGTTGATAAGAGGAAGAGCGGAGACTGAAGCCTCTGGCGGAATAACACTCAAAAGACTGCCGGGCCTGGCAAAACTGGGGCTTACATACATCAGCGTGGGTGCTCTTACCCATAGCGCACCTTCTATCGACATAGGACTGGACATGTGACAGAGGAGAAAAAGCACCATGAAAAAAATCATCCTTGCAATGGCCGCCGCACTGCTTGTCATGGGTTGCGCGGTATCAGGAAACACAACTCCATCATACCATGCATTCGCAGGTGCTGACAAGTACATTGAAAAAAATGTGACTACATACGATGACCTGAAGGCAAGATACGGCGAATGCACCAGCCGGGAGGAAATCAAAAACGGCTACAGATGCGTATGGAAGGATGATCACACAGTAGTGCGTTCAGCGACTGCGAGAAGTTCATACGGAATTACGGACTTCGACCCGGGACGTTCCATAGGAAGACATACCTACAGAACCATATACAGCAGCACTCTCACTGCCGTATTCACAAATGACAATGTGCTGAGAAACTTTGCAATCAGCAATTCCACAAAATAATTGATTCAAACAATTTTCAAAATAACTGAAACAGGAGCCGATAATGACTAAACTTGATCCTACAAAAATGGCAGACTGGCAGCTGGCAGAAGCAGCTGAACTGACAATGAAACCCGTCGCGCAGCTTGCCGAAGAATTCGGCATTCTCCCCGATGAACTCATCCCCAGCGGAAGACAGCTGGCAAAAGTCGACCAGAAAATGATACGGGCAAGACTTGCAGGAAGGGCTCAGGGTAAGTACATAAATGTGACGGCTATCACCCCGACTCCCCTGGGCGAAGGCAAAACCACTACCACAATGGGACTTATACAGGGACTGGGAAAACTCAAACAGAGTGTAACAGGCGCAATACGCCAGCCCTCCGGCGGCCCAACTTTCAACATAAAGGGCTCTGCAGCCGGCGGCGGTCTGGCGCAGTGCATCCCTCTGGCGCCTTTCTCCATGGGACTTACGGGGGATATTGACAAAATAACAAACGCCCACAACCTGGCCATGGTGGCGCTCACATCAAGAATGCAGCATGAACGCAACTACGACGACGCTGCACTGGCGAGACGCAATCTAAAAAGGCTGGACATAGACCCGCAGCAGGTACAGATAAAGTGGATCATAGATTTCTGTGCACAAGCACTCCGCAATATCATAATTGGCAGAGGCGGAAAAATGGACGGCTATGAAATGGAATCAGGTTTCGCCATTTCCGTATCCAGTGAACTGATGGCCATACTTGCCGTTTCAGACAGCCTGGCAGACATGCGGCAAAGAATCGGAAAGATGATAGTGGCAAGAAGCCGCAGCGGCCGTCCCATAACAACGGAGGATCTGGAGGTCGCCGGCGCTATGACCGCATGGATGGCAGAGACACTTAATCCCACACTGGGACAAACAATGGAAGGGCAGCCCATTCTCATCCATGCCGGTCCCTTTGCCAACATCGCCATAGGACAGAGTTCCATAATAGCAGACAAAATAGGCACAGCCCTATGTGACTACCATGTCACTGAAAGCGGATTCGGTGCAGACATCGGCTATGAAAAGTTCTGGAACCTGAAGTGCCGTTTCTCCGGTCTGGTACCAAACGCAGTTGTTCTTGTGGCAACCATCCGCGCCCTCAAAATGCACGGCGGAGGCCCTGAAGTCAAACCCGGCATCAAATTGGACGAGGCATACACAAAGGAAAATCTTGGGCTGCTTGAAAAAGGATGCGAAAACCTTCTTGCCCACATTGAGACAGTCAAGAAAAGCGGCGTAAGGCCTGTTGTCTGCATCAACAGCTTCTACACGGACACTCCGGCTGAAGTTGCCCTGGTGAAAAAGATCGCCGAAGAAGCAGGCGCATACGCAGCGATGTCGGAGCACTGGCTCAAAGGCGGGGAAGGCGCTATTGAACTGGCAGAGGCGGTGATGGCCGCGGCAAAAGAAGAGAACAACTTCCATTTCCTCTACGAAAACAGCGAACCACTGGCAGCGAGAATCGGAAAGGTGGCGAGGGAAGTCTATGGTGCAGATGGCGTGGAGTTCCTCCCCGAAGCACAGCAGAAACTGGACATGATCGAAAAGGACCCGGAACTGTCCAAACTGAATGTGTGCATGGTGAAGACGCATTTGAGCCTTTCACACGACCCGGTGCGCAAGGGGCGTCCGACCGGCTGGACACTGCCGGTGCGGGACATTTTGGCGTACAATGGCGCAGGCTTCGTGGTTCCGGTTGCAGGAGACATAAAGCTCATGCCGGGTACCGGTTCAGATCCGGCATTCCGCAGAATCGACATTGACACGGAAACCGGACGCATCCACGGTTTGTTCTGAACTACATAATTTCCGCCGCGGACATATTCCGCGGCGGGGAAAAAAGGCAATATCAAAATGACAGAGGCAAACAAGGAAAACAACAAAGAAAAAGAACTTCTTGAGTTCTATCGGAAAGAATTCCATAGG
>JAZURH010000038.1:0-4349 GCA_045606125.1 Lentisphaeria bacterium
AACTGTCTTTGCTCCGCACCATACCGGGAATTTTCTTGTAAAGCCGTTTTTCTCTATGCTGAGTATGCTTTCTCCCCTGGCGGCTCCGCTGAGTTCGCAGACGCAGGGAACATTTATTGATGTTGTGCTGCCGTTCCACCCCATGGTCATTTCGCAAGGTTCTCCGGCCTCCACTTTCAATGAACCGGGTCTGCCGTCAATCGGCGGGACGATTTCCGTGTATATTGGCGGGAACTTGTCCAGGCTTGCCCAATAAGAATCCCTGAAATCTGCCAGCACCTTGAAAAGATCGTCGTCTATACCCTTTGTAGTAAAGGGTATGTCCCAGGACACGACACCTCCCGTGTCCGTAATGTTTCGGGTCATTGCAGCCAGGTCTTCGCCTGTGCCGCGGACCGGTCCCCGGCCCCATGTTGAGCCCACATAAGTCAGGATATGGTATTTGAGTCCGTCTATTTCAGGGCCCTTGAGTATTTCCAGCGCCGGGTTGTTTATTTCCCCGCCTGTGTAGTCCTCGTCATCTCCTGCGTAGTTTCTGCGGGGAGGCGGTGCGGCACCCGGGTTCAGCGCTACTACGGAGTCCGGATTGCCTGCGCGGAGGGCCGCAGTGAATGAATGGCCGTTTGGCTCGTCCGGGAAGTCATACATTTCCCTGGGGAAATAGCATCCGTCCACCCACCATCCTTTTACTTTCTTTCCCCAGCGGAGTGACCATTCCCTGTGTATGTCGTTCCATGCGTTCATGAAGAACTTCAGCCTTGGATCGTCCACCCTCAAGTGTTTGACTGATTCATAGTTTCCGTAGTTCTTGTTGCTGTTCCATGGTGGGAGGGCCTGAAGTTTCTCAATGGCCAGTTCGTCACCCATGGGACACATGCTGGTTGTGTACACATAGAGATCTATGCCGTATTTTTCCAGGGCGTCTGCAAAGTCCGAGATCAAATCTCTTTTTGATGTGCGTCGTGCACCAAGCAGCCCGTCGTAGCGTGAATTGGGCGAGCAGTAGTATCCTGAATTCTGACCTATCGTAATGAATGCATAGGCTGCCTTCAGTTCATGAAGCTGCCTGGCGAAATTGTCCACATCAAAATCATCTACTTTCTGATCCCACTGCTCTATTTTGGATGGAGCCTGCTTTCCCAACGGGGGGGCGCAGGAGTCGCCCGTATTGAGAAAATGGAAGAAAAAACCGTAGTGTGCATCTTTGAATGCATTTCTCATTATTGACCTCATTTATCTTTTATAGTCCTGCCGGCCTGTGATAATGTGATTTCCGGATCAGGAAAGTTCATTTTACGCAGTATGGAGGATTTTTTCAGGTGGAAATCCCGTTTTTTTATGTTTACGAAACCTGGATCGGCTATTATTCCGTGCAGGTCGTGTCCGGCTTTCTGCCAGTCTTTGAAAGTGCGGTAGAATACTTCCCCGTCCGCAGTGCGCTTGTATTCCACGGCGAAGCTTCTCATTTTTCCCGAGATATCCCAGTAGCAGTTCATGTCGCAGAAGAACTGTTCAGAGATGTTTTCCTTTTTCCATGAACAGTGGAATGGCGTGTCGTCAACCAGTATGACATTGTTTATGCATGTGACATTGTAACGGTAGTTTTCGCCAGGGCAGTTATATCCCTTCTGGGTCCTGGTGCCGTCCGATACATTGAATCCGGCGTTTTCCGCCAGAGCGCAGATGTTGAAACGGTATATGTTCTCTCTGCCGAAATGCTGATGGCAGCTTTCTTTGCAGCAGTCATAGCAGATGTTGTTTTCCAGGACAATATATGAGGATCCCTCGTCCGTATACAGTCCCCATCCGCCGTAGAAGCGGCATTTGATGTCATGGATCAGGTTGTTGTAGACCCTTGTTCCGGGCTGGGTGGCGAGCAGGTATATTCCTCCCATGTCGCAGAGCATGCCCTGGCCGATGTTGCGTATGTGGTTGAATCCTATGCGTATTTCGGAAGTGGCTGATTCTGCGTAGCCCCATACCCAGCCGGCGGATATTCCCGAGTAGTATAGATCGTCAATGTCATTGTGCTCTATCAGGACTCCCCTTGCGTAGCCGATGTTTATTCCCACGGCGCTCAGGTAGAACCTGCAGCATTTGCTGATAAGGTTCCCGGTTATTGTGATTCTTTCCGTGTTCAGCTGGGGCTGCTTAAGCACTGCCCCCGGTCCGCTGACGTATATTCCACCGCCTCCCATGTCGCAAATGCTGCATCCCGTGACTGTCATGTCTGAACATCCGAAAGCGTAATGTATTCCGTTCCATCCGCATTTTTCTATGCTGCAGTCTTTGAGCGAGCAGTTGCGTGCGCCATGGTACATGACTGCAGCTGGAAGGTGTATGGACGCCTGCTGGGAATAGTCATCTTTAATGTCCGGTTCTATATTTCTGCTTATCAGGTATGAATTGAAGCCGTTGGGGATCGCAGGCAGTTTCTTCTGTCCCAGATCATAATGATTTTTGAAATCCGGCCTTGAACCGCCAACATGCCTGAAGACTATGCCTTCAAAGTTTACGCATTCCGCATATTTCTCTTTTTCAGGTTTTCCGCATATGACAACCATCGGGAAGTGTCCGGGAATAACGCAGTCTATTTCCTCTTCGCCGTCTTCCGGCAGGTAATATATTTTGCCTGCCTTCAGGTCGAAATAGTATTCTCCCTGTTCGGTGAATGCCTCTTTAAGGTTTCTGAGGAACAGGCGGGATGATTCCCTGACATCTCTGGCAATGTCCGGCGTGAGCTTGACCGAATTGCTTTCGGCCTTGAAGCCGCTTACAGTCAGATGGCTTTCGCTCCACAGATGTATGACAGTTGCCTGCAGCCCCTTGTCAGCCGTCCATTCTTTTTTAAAGACTTTGTCCTTCAGGGGAAATCTGTCTCTTATGCTTTCGTCTTTGTCAATTTCGGCAGGCAGCATTCCATCAATGCCCTTCGGATAGGGGGAATTGTTTCTGCGCTTGCCGTTGATGAATACTTGTGGAAGGGAGTTTTTTGTAATGCACTGCCTGGGCACATCTGCGCAGAGTGCACTTCTGCCGTTGCAGGATGCCGTGGTCCATTTTGTTATATGGGTTCCGCCGTCGAATATGGTCCCGCCCGGCTTTTCGGCCTTGAATGTCACCGGAACTGATTTTTCTGTAAAGAGCATTGCCTCATAGACAGGATACACACCGGGGGCGCAAATCACTTCAACTTCCTCTCCGGTCCCGCAAATCCCGGCAAGTTCAGCCATGATGTCTCTGACGGATGAAAAAGTATTTGCGGCCCGGCTTTTCTTCGGCTTAAGATACAGTGTCCTCATTTTGCGGTTTCCTTCTGTTGTTTTTGTCTTTTTTTTGCAGAAAAACATCAAATTGTCTTACGATATTTCATCATTGACATTTTACAAGGTGCAATGCACTTGCATTTTTACTGTATTGCGCCGATTGTTTCCCCTGATTTCATAAATGTCCGGTTTAGCTGCAAGATGCGGCGGATGTCAGCTGCATAAATGGGATAAACAGGATATTTGCCTCTAATAATTCAGTTTGTATTGTTTTTTTTACAAATGCACCTAAAGTATCCTGTCGTTCGGGACCGGATGTGCTTTTTGCAGTCCGGTAAAAGTAAATTGTATGCAGTTGTTTTTTGAATATCGGCAGGAGAGTTGGAAATGAAGAAAATATTGACAGCTTTATTGTTGGGGATAGGATCCCTGGTGTCGGGAATTGTTGTGGACGGGCGCCTGGACGAGGCTGAATGGAAAAACGCAGAAAAGCACGGCAATTTCACCAAACTTGTCATCGCCGCAGATAAGAATGTGAATGCGGCGACTAATTTCATGATACTGCCGCGGGAAGACAGAATCTATGTGGGCGCGAAATGCGATGAACCACTCATGGACAAACTGGCCTCTCCCGATTTCAACAGGATAGGAATGTGGGAGGCGGATGCTTTGGAGTTCTTTTTTGCCCCTTCCGGCAACGCTAACGAGTTTTATCAGTTCCTGGTATGCTATGACGGAAAGACCTGTACCAACTTCTGGGCCGAATCGGGCAATATCAGGCCTGATCCATATTATCCGGAATGGAAAAGGGCTGTTTATGCCGGCAAGGATTTCTGGTCAGTCGAACTTGAGATACCTCTGACGGCTTTCTATATGACACGCCAGAACCTCTGGAAGACCGAATGGGCAATGAATGTATGCCGCAAACGCAACCCATTGACTGAACGTACTTCCTGGTCTCAGATGGTACGCAGTTATTTTGAACCTGCCAAATTCAGAAAATTGGGCGGGTTCCCGATGCGCAAGGCCCAGGACGATCTGTATGTGTCCATGGTAAAGGCCAATGTGACTTCGATTGACAAC
>JAZURH010000039.1:0-2321 GCA_045606125.1 Lentisphaeria bacterium
GCTTGCTGTTGTCTTCCTAAGACCGCTTGGCCACCGACTTGCATGTGCGATGAAACCTTGCAGCGTCTGCGCCACGGTGAAAATTGCAAAAGTGCCTATTATGAACATCTTTCATTAGGGAGAATAGCCGCCATCAGAGCAATGACACTCAGCGGCATACGCCCCGGGAAAACATTTATACAGGAGATACTTCATGGCTGTTGACAAAAAATCTGTTTTGGAGGCACTGCACAGAAAACTTATCATTTCCGTTCAGGCACTGCCGGGAAATCCATTGCGCAACACAGACTGCATCGCACGCCTGGCAGAGGCGGCAGTCCTGGGAGGGGCAGCAGGCATCAGGGCCAATGGCGTAGAAGATCTGACTGCAATACGCCAGAGAGTAAATGTACCTGTAATAGCGATCAACAAATTGCCGCCAGATCCGGAAAATCCGTATATTACACCAAACATCGAAACCGCACGGGAAATAAAAGGACTTGGTGAGATAATTGCAATAGATGCCACATTCCGTCCGGACAGAAAGCGGGCTGAAAAATTAATCGCTCAGATCCATGCAGAAATGGATTGCCTTGTAATGGCGGATGTAAGCACTTTTGAAGAGGGAAAAGCCGCTGCAGAAGCGGGCGCGGATATCGTATCCTCGACTTTGAGCGGCTATACTCAATACACAACCAAGACCCATGGTCCAGATCTTGAAATAATATCCAGACTGGCACATGTCATTACAGTACCGATTTTTGCGGAAGGGCGTTATCTTACACCGGCAGATGTAGATCTGGGATTTGAAGCCGGCGCACATGCCATAGTGATAGGAAAAATGGTAACAAACGCAATGTTCATCACAAAATCATTCATAGAACAGAGCAAATGGATATCCAAATGAACCATACAGAAAAAGCAACGGAAAATATAAATCCCAGAAGCAGGGATATCGACAGAAAAACCATATCTGAAATATTGGAGATAATCAATGCGGAGGACAGCCTGGTTGCCGGAATAGTCCATAATGCCCTGCCCTCTATAGGTCAGGCTGTGGAAGCAGCAATTGAATCACTTTCCTCGGAAAAAGGGCGCGTTATCTACATAGGAGCCGGCACAAGCGGGCGCCTGGGGGTAATGGACGCAGCGGAACTTGGTCCAACATACGGTATAACAAAAGATAAGTTTTTCGCTATCATAGCCGGAGGATATGGCTCTATGGTCACGGCATCAGAAAAAGCCGAGGACGACATTTCCGACGGCATCAACGCCATGATACAAAACAATATTTCATCCAATGACACAGTCGTCGGCATAAGCGCCTGCGGCAGTACTCCTTATGTAACAGGGGCACTGCAGGAAGCGCGCCGAAGAGGTGCCGCCACAGTCGGCATAGCCTGCAATGCAACAGGAAGTGTACTTGAAACTGCAGATATTCCGATAGCCCTTGTGACAGGTCCCGAAGTAATATGCGGCTCAACACGTATGAAAGGCGGAAGTGCGCAGAAAATGTGCCTGAACATGTTCAGTACTGCCGTCATGATAAAACTTGGGCGTGTGACCGGAAATTTTATGACGGCAATGAAACCCAAAAACGAAAAATTGAAGAAACGGGCGCTTTTTATCATTTCCAACATCTGCGGAATAAGTGAACAGGAGGCATTTGAACTGCTTCAAGCCAATGACAATGATATTCACTCTGCTGTAGAGACATTCAGGCGCAAGGTAAACGGACCGGAGAAGGAAGAATAGCAATTCTATGAATGATGCTATTTCATGAAACTGCAGACGGATAATTTCGGGTGGAAGAGATAATCAGGAAACTATCAATGAAAAAACCTTTTTTTGCATATCGCTCATTCAAAAAAGAACTAAAGACAAAACAGGATTTTGCGAAAATAGGAGTACGGCAATTCTGCGTATTTCCGGGAAATACAGCTAATGGCCTGGGGGAACCATACAGCGAATATCCCTCCGTATGGAAATGGTTTGATTCATACGATTTTGCACCGCTTGATCAACAGATAAATGACATTCTGCAATTTTGTCCCGATGCGGAAATACTCCTTATAATAGACTTGAACTCGCCCCTCTGGCTGGCGCGGCAACTGGGAGTTCGATGCATTCCAAGTGACAGTTTCCCTAATCTTACCGGCTGCCTGTGTGAAAGTCGGAGGCCAAGCGGTCTTAGGAAGACAACAGCAAGCAGCAACTCCTTGGCTCACAGAACGACATGGCTACGATCCGACTTTGAACTCGCCCCTCTGGCTGGCGCGGCAACTGGGAGTTCGATGCATTCCAAGTGACAGTTTCCCTAATCTTACCGGCTGCCTGTGTGA
>JAZURH010000040.1:0-5837 GCA_045606125.1 Lentisphaeria bacterium
CCAGTATGTTGTTCTCCATAGTGAGAAGCTTTACCGGACCGCTGCCGGGCCTGAAAAAGTCCCTGGTGCCGGGGAATGGACGCATGAACATCTCGACTTTCATGGTGTCGTCCCCGGGGATCAGCCTGAAATGGGGCATGATCTCTGTTTTCTGGGGCTTGATCTCCAGAAGGTCCAGTTTTGCGTATGAAAGCACCCTGAACGTCTCCGCCAAAGGCCTTATTATGAGGGCTGAATCCGAGGCAATGCTCTTGGGTGCGTTGAAGGATGAACCTATTTCCTGGAGTATCTCCTTGTGCATGTCCGAGAAATTGTACACGACCAGATCGCCCTGGGAATCCTTTTCCGCAACGAAATTGTAGGGATTGCCGTTGAACTGGGGATATATGCCGAACTGCAGCTGCCCGTCTTCCTCTCTGATTGCAAGTACGGGCTTTTCCGCCTTGCAGTGGAATGGGGAGGGATTTGCCCCATCCCAGAAAAGGCAGGGGTGACCGGGAAGCGCCTGTATGGTCTGGAGCAGATGGAAATTGCCCTGGGCATCTCTTACATCAGAGGAAAAACTTCTGTTGTATTCCTGGGCTATTATGTTGCATATTACCTTGTCGTGGTTTGTCAGATAGGACGGCATTGACTGCTGGTCCAGATATTTTGCCAGTGGAAAATTGCGTCCCTTGTTCCATTGCATTTTCTTTGTCATGCGCTGTTCAACGGGGCGTATTTTTACGGGACATGCGGGGTCATGCTCGTCGTATGAGCAAAGCCATGCCAGTCTGAATTCTCCGGTCTCTCTGGGTTTTCTGAGAATGTCGTTCAGCTTGTCAATGGCGCGCTGCCATGGCGGTCTGAGGGTGAAGCAGCTTGTTAAGACAGACTGCTCAGTGGTACTTTCCCCCTGAAAACTGGCCGCTGCTGCATTCATTTCGTTTCTGAGCCAGGGATAGCTTTCCAGCGGTTCTCTGAACTTTTCTGTGATCTCCCTCATTTGGGCCGCGCCTATTTTTTCATTTGCAAGGTCGCAGAAGAATGTGAGAAAATCCGAAAGGGGTGCAGATGTCTTTTCCCCGTCCGTTCCAAGCAGCGGCTGTCTGCCGAGAAGCAGGGCAAGCCGTTTGTATGCGTTTGAAAGATATGGCGTTGAAACAGCGTCCAGAGCAAGTTTTCCCGCCTTGTCATGGGACTTTCCGCCTTTTTTCATCAGCGCGAATATGTAGAATATGCCGCTTGTGCTTTTGAAGTAGGCATTTTCCTGCCCTGGCGCGGATCTGGTCCTGTCTATTATCTCTCCATAGAGTTCCACGGAGTCATCATTTTTGCCCTGCATGAAGAATATCCATGCCCTGCGCAGTTCCTTGGGATCGCCTTTCATGGGCGCAAGAAGATTTTCCGCATCTTCTATTCTTCCCTGGAGCAGATATATGTCCACAAGAGCAAGCTTTGAGCTTTCGTCTATTTTGTCTATGTTGTCGACCAGCGCCTGTTCCCATATTGACGGATCCCACAGGTTTGCCGCCGCCATTGGCAGAAAACTTGCCGCGGCGAAGGACAGCAGCTGGGCCGGAAGCTTTGTTATCCATGGCGAAAGCATGTGATATTCCAGGAATGACAGGGGCTCGCAGTTCTTGAATGAGTCCGGAAAATGCTTGAGAAGTATTTTCAGGCTTTTAAGGAACGAAGGCAGGTTCTTTGCATAGAAATAGTTTCGTATGTCCCTCATAAGGCAGCCGCGAAGGTCCGGTGAGGACTGCCAGGGAATGGATGTGGCCACGACCTCGGCTATTGCCGGATGCTTGTGTATGACTGAATATGCCATGAGTTCCCGCATGCGCCTGTCCGCCACCTGCATGGTGTTGTCAAGTCCGTCATTGAATTCCCGCACCTCGTTCTCCCGTTGAAGAGGAGCCAGGTTCTCCGTGGTAAAACTTCCCAGGAACATGTTTTCATTGAGATGGGGCAGAGCCTTGCGTATGCTTTCATCCTTGTAAAGCCTTGCAGCATCGGGCTTTGTGGCCGGGATCATTATAAGGGAAAGCAGAGAGAGGTAATTGTCCCACTCTTTGTTGGAAAATGAATTTACTGGCATGATTTTATCCTGATATATTTACCAGGGCGCTGCGGCGTTTACAAATGCCGTACAGCACCGCCGGAGAATTATTCCGTGATTTCTCCCTGAAGCGCATTCGAGGATGTACGGGTTATTTTTACCTTGACGATGCGCCCCGGCGCAATTCCGTCCACCGGCGGGAAATTGCATGTCTTGTTAAGGTCGGTGCGCCCCGTCCACCTGTTTTCATTGCGCTTGCTTACGCCTTCAACAAGCACGGGAAGTTCCCTGCCTAAAAACTCCAGATTTCTTTTTGACGCATATTCCTCCAAGTCGGCAAGCAGTATCTGATTGCGCTTGTTTTTGACTTCCTCCGGGATGTCGTCCACCATAGTGTCGGCTGATTTTGTTCCCTTGCGGGGCGAGTATCTGAATATGTAGGCCATGTCAAAGCCAACTTCATTCATAAGGTTGCGCGTGGCGTTGAAATCCTCCTCGGTTTCGCCGCAGAAACCGACTATCACATCCGTTGAAAATGCCACTTCATCCAGTCTTGAGCGTATTGCATTTATGCAGTTCATGTACTCGGCTGCAGTGTAGTTTCTGTGCATTGTCCTGAGCATTTTGTCCGAACCGGATTGCAGAGGTATGTGGAAGGATTTGCATACTTTTGGCAGGGTGGTTATGGCATCTATGAAACGCTGGTTCATAAAACGCACATGCGGGGAAGTAAAACGTATGCGTTCCAGGCCGTTTATTTCGTTGACGGCGGTCAGCAGTTCGGCAAATGGGCTTGCCTCTGACGAGAAAGTCCCGTTTTCCCTGGCCTCGACCAGTCCGTATGCAGTTATGTTCTGCCCGAGAAGAAGTATCTCCTTTGTTCCGTGGCATTCGACAAGTTCTTTGATCTCATCCACGATGGCCGGTATTTCCCGGCTTCTTTCCCGTCCTCTTGTAAAGGGAACTATGCAGTAGGTGCAGAATTGGTTGCAGCCCCGCATGACTGATGTCATGGCGCATATCTGCTGCCCCAGGTGTCCGGGACATTCATGGTAGGTTCTGGTGTCCTGTTCAAGTTCGGCGATTTTTCCGCTGCCTGCGCCAAGTCTGGCAAGTATGCCTGGGATCTGGTGCATTTGCTCCGTTCCTACTATGAAGTCCAGATGTGGTATGAGCCTGAACAGATCTTCCCCTCTGTTCTGAGCCATGCAGCCCATTATTCCTATCCGGGGACGATGTCCTTCCCTGAAGAGTTTTTTCAGTATGCCCGCCTTGCCTATGGCCTTGCGCTCTGCCTGCTCCCTGACACTGCATGTGTTCAGGATTATTACATCCGCATTATCTTCGTCGGAGGCAGTGTGACCGTGTGCATTGAGCAGGGCGGCCAGAGATTCGCTTTCCCGCTCGTTCATCTGGCAGCCGTATGTATGTATGTGATATTGCATGCTGGTTCCCAAAATAGTAGGATTTTTGAGGAGCCTTAATATATATCGTGCAGGACGTTGTGCAATTCAAAACATAAAAGATTGAGTTTTGAGGATATTAAAAAACTATCGCAAAATACGCTTCGATATGAACACATTGGCGTCGGCAGCGTTTCTCGCTGCACGAAAGTGCAGCTTCGATCCGTTGCCTTAGCCGCTGTGCCCATCTCATTGCGCATTTTGCGCTATTTTTGAAATTATTTCTTTTGAAAAATAAAAAATCCTGGCGCCGCTTTTGAAAATATGGCGCCGCTATCTTCCTGTTATAACCCGCAGCAGCCAGGCAGCCCTTGCCAGAAGAGGAATGCGGGAATGTTCCAGGGCTATTTTCAATGTCTCTTTTCTTGCCAGGGGCCTTGATGAGTTTGCCAGTCCGCCCGCTTCCATGCTGACAAGCTGGTCTTTCCGGTATACTATTTTCGCACCGGCTTTTCTGCTGCGCCATATAAGGTCGTAGTCAGCGGATATTCTGTAGTTTTCGTTATAAAGCCCTATTCTGTTATAAAGGGAACTGCGTATGAATGTGCCCGGATGGGGCAGAGGCATCATTATTTCGCTCATGCACAGGCACTTGGGATGCAGATAATGCCGGATCGTCCCATTTTCATCTACCATTGCTATAGGGGATGTTACGATTTCCGCATCCGGGTTCTCTTCAAATGCATTGCAGACTTGCCGGATTGTGTCCGGTGAGTAGTAGTCATCGCTGTTCAGCAGGGCGATGATATCTCCGCTTGCCCGGGTTATGCCCTGATTCCAGGCTTCCGGTATGCCGGCTTTGCCCTGTGTGTGGACCTGCTTCACAAGCTTTGCATCAATCCCTTTTGCAATCAGAGCGGGGAGTGCATCATTGATGATGGACTCCGTTCCATCCGTTGAACCTCCGTCAACGAATATGTATTCGTTCGGCAGTCTGGATTGCTCCAGTACGGATGATATGCAGCGCCTGAGGCTTTTTTCTGCGTTGAGCGTAATTGTTATAAGTGAAAACTTCATAGTGACACGCAATATAAACGGAAAACGCTGCAAAGTCAAGAGGCTGATGTCCCGGGCATTGGAGGCGCCCGGGACTTTCCCCGGGACTACTTTGTCTTTTTCAATTTGTCTTTTTCAATGTTCAGCTTCTGAATTTCTCCTTCCAGGACATCCTGCTCCGCATAGAGACCCTCAAGTTTGGGATTTGCTGCGATGAACTGCACCCGGCGCTCCTTTTCAAGGGAACTGATCTTTTCCTGAAGCTGCACATTTTCGCCGCATGCCGCTTTTTCAAGTTTTCTGATCTGCCCTTTCTTGTAGAGAAGGCGGCCCCTCATCTTTGCGATCTGCACTTTCAGAGCTTCGCTGTCTTTGGGAGCAGGCTCTGTGTTTTCTCCACGGACCTGACCGCAAAGGCACATGGCGCATATTGCACCCATTGCAAGAAATCTGCCGGCATTCATGAAATACCTCCATCGGGGATGTTGCCCCGTTTTTCAATTCCTCCCTTTATTGCACGGTTTTAACCTGAAATTATTCGTCCGGAAGTCCGTTGAAAAGGGGGATTGTACATTTTTTTCTTCCGAACGCCGTTTATAATATTCTTTTATTTCAAAAATGCAAATTTAAAAATTCAAAAAAATTCTTGAAAGAGAATGAATATGATGTATTTTATATCACAAGAAACTTTCCTAAAAAGAATAAAAGGATAAGTTTTTCTTGTGTTTCAGTAGGCGCAATGCCGGGTCTCAGCAGGGCAGAGCGTCATTGTTAAAAAAAAACAAAAAAAACATGCGGAGGGGATGACACTGTGGAAAATGAGGTTATTTTATCTTCTGAATTGTATGTAAACAAATGGCCTGTGGTTGAATATGCTGCGGGTCCGGCTCCATTTGGAGGTGAAATCATGGCAGGATTCAATAAAGTTATTCTCGTGGGAAACATGACACGGGATGTGGAGATCAGAACGCTTCCTTCCGGCAGTATGCTGGGCAGCTTCGGTATTGCGATTAACCGCAGAATCCGGCTGCAGACAGGAGAAGAACGGGACGAGGTGTGTTTTGTGGATTGCACTGCATTTGACCGCAGGGCAGATCTGCTTCGTCAGTATACCCGCAAGGGCAGTCTTGTTCTGGTGGAAGGAAGGCTGCGTCTTGATTCCTGGACGGACAAGGCTACAGGACAACCCCGCAGCAAACTGGCTGTGGTTGTCGAAAATGTACAGCTTCTTGACAGGCGCGACCCCAATGCTCAGCAGCAGGGCGGTTGGGGCCAGGCTCCCCAGCAGGGTGGTTATCAGCAGCAGGGCGGTTGGGGCCAGGCTCCCCAGCAGG
>JAZURH010000041.1:0-1712 GCA_045606125.1 Lentisphaeria bacterium
GATCCTTCCTTTCTTCCATGCCCAGACCTGGGGGCTGATATAGTATATGACGGGTATTCCCGCATCATGAAGCTTTTCCGCCAGGCGCAGATTGAATCCGGGATAATCTATAAGCACGACGGCATCCGGCTTTTCCTCTATGGCCCGCTTCGCCATGTCCTTAAGCAGCCTTATAAAAAAGAATATGCTTTTCAGCACTTCTACAATGCCGACAACGCCCAGCTCAGTGGAGTCCACGAAAACATCCACTCCTGCTTCCATCATGCGCTGTCCGCCCATGCCCCGCAAAGTTATTCCCGGTGCCTTTTGCTTCAGCTGCAATGCCAGTTCCGCGCCGTATATGTCTCCTGACGCCTCACCGCTGATTATCCAGACAGTCTTTCCTTCCATTTGACGCATACCCTGCAAAACCGGGTTACTTACTGAGTGAAGGCAGCGTGATGCTGTTTGCCTTTGCCCATTCCTTGATCCTGCCCAGCAATCCCTGACAGGTTGCGATTCTCAGGTCCCTTTTAGGTATAGTGCAGTCCCTGAGTATATCCGCCAGCTCGGGATAGTCCTCCAGTTCGGGGATATCCATTATGCTGGGCATGTTTCCTCTTTCCAAGTTATACTTGGCGTCCATCCTGAACTGCTTCTGCACCAGGCTACTCTGGGGCTGGTTCAACGGCTTTGCGCCGAAAAAGACGGCAAAGGCAACACCGAACGCGAACATGTCCGTTGCTGTGCTGAGCTGTTCCTTGCAGATCTGCTCCGGGGAAAGATAGCCTCCCGTGCCGGTTATAGCAGTCGGCTTGTAGCCGTTCACCACTGAAACACCGAAATCCAGCAGCTTCACATTGCCTTCATGGAGGAAGAAGTTGGAGGGCTTGATATCCAGGTGGATGAGTTTCTTCCCGTGGAAATACGCAAGAGCCTGTGCAGCCTGCACCAGAACATCCATCTTGTCCTCAATGGAAAGACTCTTCACCAGGGTCTTGTCCCCCAGATCGTGACCTGAAAGATACTCCATTATCAGATCATATCCCAGCTCAAGACCGTATTTCTTAACCTTTCGCAGGGCGTATATGTGGACCAGCGGTATGTCCCCATTGTCAGAACAGACGATCTTCGAGACCTCAAACTCATTTCCGATATGCCTGACCTTGGTCTTGTAGGAGACCTTTTCCAGCTTTTCCTCCTGCCTTTTGGTGACGCTGTCCCCGATAATCTTGTTAAGCAGTCCCCTGACGCATTTTATGCAGACTCTGTGCCCTTTTACATCGCCGGTGTAGAGAACGCTTTCAGCGCCTTTGGCAAGTTCGCTTTCAATATTGTACTCCCCGGTCTGTGACAGTTTTTTCACCAGTGCATGATCCACGTTCCTTCTGCGTGACGTGGCAATATACTGGCACTTTGCCAAATTTGCACTGACTATCCTGGTCTTCTCAAGGTTTTCAGATTTCTTCTCGCTGTCCGTCATTATTTATGTACCGTATAGTATGTCAGCAGCGCAGCTGTTATATCGGCTGCAGTACTGCCCTGGCGTTCCATGCATTATGCTTTTTTCACTGAGGAAATCTTCCTCATGCAGCCTGAAACAGGCTGCCGCCCTACCCTGTTACAGTTTTCCAATGCGGCGCAATGTGGCAAGCACATCTTCCTGCACATCCGTCCTCTTGCTGACCGCCTTCCGCGCCTCATCCTCCAGATTAACTGCCAGCTTCTGCATG
>JAZURH010000042.1:0-9457 GCA_045606125.1 Lentisphaeria bacterium
CCAATCTATGTCATACCTGTCAAGCAGCAATCTTGCGGCAATAAGCTGGACATAGCCGTTACCCAGACCGCTGCCCTTTGACTCTTCCGTTTCCTCCATGTCCCTTTTTCGTCCGCAATCCGTAATGGAATCCCCCTGGAACACCAAAGTCTTTTTCATTGTTGATCTCCTTGTCAACTGTAGTTCCCGTCATGAAGATATTCAGAAAAACGTCACCTGTGCATCATCATCCAAATGCTTCTGCACTTCCTTATACAGGGATTTGAATCCGTTTTCCTGCACCATTGTCTGTATTCTGCGCCAATCAGGCTTTTCTCTGCGTATGCCGTCAGGGACGCTGCATCCCTCTGGCAGTACATCGCCAAGAGCCACTAACTTCCTGTTGCGCACAACAAGTTCGGCGGCATCCCTGATCTTTGCCGCAATCCTGGGATTTGCAATAATGTCCGGATCTTCCAGGATCCTGTCCAAGCCGCCGTATTCATTAAGGATGGAAGCAGCAGTCTTAGGCCCAATACCGGACACGCCGGCGATATTATCCGCTGTGTCGCCTACCAGAGCCAGATAGTCGCCAAGCAGCTCCGGAATCACGCCGAACTTTTCAACGGTTGCGTCGGCATCCATTTTTTTCCACTTGTCTCCGCCTTCGGGCATGAACAGAGCAACATCCCTGTCAACAGTAAGCTGAGCCAGATCCTTGTCATGCGTTATGATTTCCACAGACGCATCACCACGGCGCCTTGAAACAGCAGCAATAATGTCATCCGCCTCCAGGCCTTCCTGTATAAGTACGGGCCAGCCGAAGGCTTCCATATATCCCCGTATCATGTCTATCTGAGCCCGCAATGCATCCGGCATGGGAGGGCGCTGGGCCTTGTATTCAGGGCAAAGTTCCATACGCTTTTCAGGTTTTCCCTTGTCAAAAGCAACCGCACCAAACCCGGAAGAAAACTGCTGCTCAAACTGCAGCAGCAGCCGCACCATGCCAAATACAGCATTGACAGGACGGCCTTTCGAATCATTCAACATCCTCACCGCATAATACAGCCTGTATATCTGCGAATATGCGTCTACAAGAACTATCTTAGCCATTCCGTACAGCTCCTGAAAATCCGGACAAAGGCCGTCCGGTCAACGAAAAATAAAACCACACACCAAAAAAACAGGCGGAAGCCACAAATTGACTTCCGCCCTCTGACATATCAGACTATCAGTCCTCGTCTTCAGCTGCAAGCTGCTCGGCAACCTCGTCACTCAATTCCATGTCATTGACGACTTCCTGCGCGTCATCATAGTCTTCCAGCACATCCAGGAACTTCTGGACCTGCTTTGCAACTGCGATATCGGAAACCACAGTTGTATTCTCGGGGATCAGCGTAACGCTGGATTCTGTAGCCTGAATGCCAGCCTGCTCGAAGATAGCCAGAATATCGGCAAAAGCCTCGGGAGCTGCGATGATTTCCGCCACATCCTCGTCCACGGAGATATCTTCCACATCCGCGCCGCCTTCAAGGAGAAGGTTGAACAGCTTTTCTTCGTCAGCTTCAGGTCCTTCGATAACAAAGCGGGCCTTGCGATGGAACTTCCATGACACGGCGCCGGAACCGCCCAGATTGCAGTTGTGACGGGTGAAGAATGAACGGATATCAGCAGCTGTACGGTTGCGGTTGTCTGACAGGCAGTTCACGATAACAGCAACACCACCGGCAGCGTAGCCTTCGTATGAGAGAGATTCCATTGCTGCGCCTTCGCCACCGCCGCAGCCCTTCTTGATAGCGCGGTCGATATTGTCATTAGGCATATTGGCAGCCTTTGCCGCTGCGATTGCTGAACGGAGACGCGCATTCAGCGCGGGATCACCGCCGCCGTCCTTGGCAGCAAGGATGATTTCCTTGGAAACGCGTGAAAAGATCTTGCCGCGCTTTGCGTCCGCAGCACCTTTCTTATGCTTGATGGATGACCATTTATTGTGGCCTGACATTGGCAACTCCTGCTTTTTCTGTTGTATACTCTTTAAATGAACAATTTATGTTGCATAATTTAAACGGATATTGAACTTTGTCCAGTTATACGGCAAAAAAAATCGATGCAATCAGGGCAGCCGCTTCTGGTGCCATCGATGTTTTCAATTAGTACGTCTGCCCCCTTCCGGAATCGTATCTACGGTCCTGCATTCGTCTATTATTACGAAATCCGTGCAGGGAACAAGTTTTTTGAGTCTTGAAGCCAGCGCCTCACCTCCCACAAAGACCGCAGTGGAAAACGCATCCGAATGAACGCCTTTCAATGTAATGGCCGTCACCGACTCCAGGTCTGCCACGGGACGGCATGTACGTGGATCCATTATGTGACCGATTTTCCTGCCTGCGATTATCCTGCTTCTTTCATAGTTACCGCTTGTCGCAACCGCTGAGCCACGTACTTCGATTATGTCGCACACGGCATTCTTATTCCGGGGATCCCTTATTGACACCATGAAACTTTTCTGTCCCGGTGGTGTTTTTTCAGACACAAGCAGATTTCCACCAAGATCAATAAGGAAAATATCGATTCCATGCTTTTTAAGGATATCAGCCGCCATATCAGCCCCATATCCCTTTGCCACACCACCGAAATCAAGAGCCAGCCCCTTTACGGCAAAAGCAACAGTGCGCCTTTCATCGTCGAACTTCACCTTGTCCAACCCAACTGTCCCGGTTACCTGCTCCACTTCTTTATCCGATGGGACTGACTCCCTCTTCCGGTGAAATCCCCACAGACGCATGGCATTTCCAACCGTGGGGTCAAAAGCTCCTTCAGTAAAAGAATATGCCTCTCTGGACGCAGACAGCACACTCCACAGTTCGTCACTGCAGGCAAAAGGTCCGTCCGCCGCAGACGCATTAAGTCTTGAAAGTTCCGATGTTGCATCATATACATTTATTGTATTGTGCAAATTCTGAAGAGAATGCAGAATCTCCCTGAACGCAGCGTCAAAGGCATCCTTGTCCCGTCCCCAGACCGTTATGCGGGCAGATGTATTGAAAACTGCAAAATCATAGGATTTGGAACTGAGCCTGAAAATCGACAGCACACATACGATGGTGGCCGCGATCAATATCGCCAGAGGCAGAATAAACGCTGAGAAAGTCCTCATAATCACAATAAAATAAAAAAAGCGGGGCCGGACCCCCGCTGTATTGAATCACAGCCGCCGCCGTAACGGCAGCGGCACAGATCTTATCAGAGAAGATTCCAGTATTTCATCATGATTTCGGCAATCTTCACATAGCCGTCAGGCTTCATGTGGGTTCCATCCTTTGTGAAGAGCAAACCGTTCTCCGCCTCTGCACGCTTTGAAAGCCATGCTTCAAAGAACTCGGTATCAAGCGGAACACACAAAGCATTTGACGCATCAGCGGCCTCCCTGGCTGCCTTTCCGTACTCCATTCCAATGAATCCATAACTGTTAAACGCAGCGCCTTCCAGTTTCATCATGGGAGTGGCTATGCTGAACTTCTCTATCTTGCCATACAGACGGCAGATATGGATGATCCACATCAGATTGTCCTTGAATGTTCCCGGCTGGACCATCGGCTCGTCAGACCAAACACCACGGCCTATGGCCATGTCGTTTGTTCCCAGGAAAATGCTGACAGCTGTGGGCTTATGGTCTATCACATCCTTGAAAACACGCGTAAGAGCATGAGGTGTCTTGTCTCCGCCCAATCCGCTGTTGATGACATTTATGCCCTTTTCTCCAAGCCTTTTCTGGAGAGTAGTCGTATAACTGTCCTCACCGGCAGTCAGACTGTCGCCAAAACATACAAGTGTATCACCGGACTTGAGCCAGGGCTCACCTTCAGGAAGCAATATCTTCATGTATTCTTCTCCTCAGAATTTAACGGGCATCGGGTTCTGGCGATGGCATTCTTCAATGACAGCAATCTGCTGTTCCACCTGTTCAGGTGTGATAGCCAGAGGTGCATCATTGACGATCACATCGTACAGATTTGAATAGAAGGCATGGGAAATGACATTGAAGAGATTCTTGTTCGCATCTTCTTCGGGTTTCCATTCCTCTTCATAGAACTTGAGTTCATTCTTGCAGTAGGAAGGACCGGGCAGAGGTTCACGCTCAAGCTTGATCTCAGGAGCTTCCTCGGGCTTGAAGTATTTCCACTTTGCTCCATCATAATCTGAAATCATGCTGCCGTAGGTTCCGTACACCTCATAGTGATGGCAGGGATAGCCCATGTTGTTGCAGACTTCCAGATCGATGATCGGACGGCCGGGGTAAGTAAGTATGAGCTTGCAGAAATCGTCTGCATCACCCAATGACAGTACATTGTCCATCTTGCAGAAAACATTGGGCATGATGTCACGTCCGATGAGTCCGAGAGCCTGGTCCAGAGGATGGGGTCCTGTGTTGAACAGTCCGCCTGCGTTAAAGGACTGCAGTGTCTGCCAGTCATAGCGGCGGCTGAAACCGTTGCATGCCATCTTGATCATCTTGATGGGACCCAGCTTTCCGCTGCGGATAACTTTGCACAGATTGCGGTACTCAGGAGCAAAACGGGACTGCTGGAACACTGCCAGAAGACGTCCTGTTGTCTTGCTTGTTGAAATCAGATCGCGCACTTCCTCTGCTGTGTGGGCAAAGGGTTTTTCGCTGAGAACATTGAGTCCGGCAAGCATGATTTCCTTTGAGATGGGGGCATGCATGTGGCTGAAGCTGGAGTTCACCACGAAATCAAGTTCCAGGCTCTTATCGGCCAACATGTCCTTGTAGTTGAGATATGACTTGCAGCCATACTCCTGCTCCGCACGCTGGCAGCGATCCGGAATCATGTCACTTACAGCAACTATCTTGAACTTCTCGGGCTGGGTCTTAAGATATTCAGCATGAATATTACGTCCACTTCTGCCCTGACCAATAATACCAACACGCAAAACTCTCATTTTTTCTCCTTGCGTTTTCTTTTAAGGTAATTTCAAAAACTCTATCAGTAAAAACACCCTTACTTTATCCTGTCGGCTGAATAATTCCACAGTCAAAAGCATTTTTTCAGCCGCGTTCCCTGAGGCGATAGAAGTGGTTGACCACCATATCATCCTCAACATTGAATCCGTGGGTCCCCTTTCCTGATTCCATCGGATGATTTCCATGATCAGGTGCCACGATCATCACCCGGTTGTACTTGCTCCAATACTTGTCCATTGCCGCTGCTATGTTTTCAGTATATTCAGCTGAGAGTTCCAACTGCCTGAGAGACTCCGGTGACCAGGGACCGGTCGTATGGGATTCATGATCATAATCCGTCTGGTAGGACACGATTATGTCATACATGTCCTCCTGAATAAGCTTGACAGTCAACTCATGTACAGCTGCGTCAGTACGCATTGAATAATAGTCCACCTTACGCTTTCTGAATATGGTATCCATACTGCAGTTATTCACGGCAAGCATGGCAATGTTTTTACCGGCTGCGGACATCACATCAAAGAATGTATCTATTTTCAGCACGGGTTTGCTGTATTCCTGTATGCCATGGACCTTCGGCGAAGCACCGGAGAAAATCGTTGCGAAGCACACCGGGGTCACACTTGGCATCACCGTAGTTCCCTTGAACATGAAATCCATGCAGTTCTTTATCCGTCCGACTATCTCAGGATGCCTGCGATACTGTACATCACCCACAGCATCGGGAAGAAAGAAAACCGCCTTTTCGCACTTTGCATCGCCACCGAAAAGGTGACTTGCCTGATCAACTACGGGCGGCACGGCAAAACCTCCGCATCCTTCCGGCGGCTCCACGCCAAACAATGCACAGATAGTAGGAGTCACATTGGCTGTAGCATAATCCACGCCATATTGTTTCATAAAGGAAACAATCTCTTCCCTGCTGACCTCATTCATTCTTCTCTCCTTTTGCAGTTACAGTATCATTCCTCAATATCCAGCATACACACTCTCGTCACCTCGGAAGATGTCGTAAGTTTCATGGACACCTTGAGATCTCCATCTTCACGCAAAGTGCGCATTCCATGCCGCCTGGCAATGGCAGTCAGTTCTGTGCTGTCCTTATGGGCGTTTATAGCAGAACGCAGTTCATCATTGATCTGCATAAGTTCAAAAATAGCTATTCTTCCCCGGTATCCGCTGCCTGAACAGTTGCGACAGCGCTTTCCCGGATCTTCGCTGTCACGGCCGCTGCCGTCGCACTTCGGGCAGATACGGCGCACGAGACGCTGGGATGCAATGCCCAGAAGCGAGGAGGAAATAAGGAAGCTCTCCACTCCCATTTCAACAAGACGGGTCACTGCGCCCGCAGCGTCATTCGTATGCAAAGTACTCAGCACAAGATGTCCAGTAAGAGCAGCGTGAATGGCAATTTCTGCAGTTTCCCGGTCACGTATTTCACCGACCAGTATAACATCCGGGTCCTGTCGCACTATGGCCCTCAGACCACTGGCAAATGTAAGCCCTATCTGGGACCTGACATGGATCTGGGTCAGCCCCTCCATCTGATACTCGACAGGATCTTCAATGGTGATTATCTTTCTGAACTCCGCGTTCAACACAGCCATTATGCAATACAGGGTCGTGGTCTTTCCTGAACCTGTAGGTCCGACAACGAGAATCATGCCATGGGGCATCATGAACATATTTTCAAGGGTAGCGCGGTTATCCGGCAAAAGCCCCACCTTATCCAGATCAAATATAGCCGCATCCTTCTGGAGCAGTCGCAAAACTATGCTCTCACCATGCATGCACGGCACTGTGCTTACACGAACATCAATGGGATTCGGCCCGCTCAGGTCTATGCGTCCGTCCTGAGGCAAGCGTCGCTCTGCAATATTCATCGCAGCAAGAAGCTTTATTCGGGAGGCAATTGCCGAATACTGACTTTTAGGAGGACGCATCACGGCCTGAAGCAAACCATCCACACGGAAGCGTATGACAACTTCATTTTCAGCCGGTTCCACATGGATATCACTCGCCCCCATTTCCTGTGCTCTGGTGAAAATATCGTTTACAAGTCTGACAATGGGGGCTTCCCTGGCCAGGTCTCTCAGAGCCTGTTCGCTGTCCCCGTCCGCAAAATCCGAATCACTTTCCTGTTTGTCGTAAAGCGAAGTCACATAACGCTCAATGTACGCCCGCCGGGCAATAAAGAAAGTCGCCTCCATGTCATACACATTGCGCCACTGCAGACTCAGGCGGCCGGCTGCATACGGCGCGGCCACGGCAATCACCACATGCTCCGCATCCCAGACAATGGGAAGACAAGCGTTTTCCTCCAGAAAATCAAATGTGACCTCCGGGAAAGCCACGACTTCCCTGACATCCTCCTCGTCAAGAATGGGCAGGCCAGACACCTTTGAATAGATTCCGTCCAGAACGGCCTCCTCCAGCCTGGATGAGGAAACAAGCTTCCAGTCGTCCTCAGGATTGCCGCAGGGCAGTGAATCGCCTTCACCAGGTTTCACTGCAGCAATTATTTCCGCGGAAATACGTTCCGCCATAATGGAACCGGACAGAGCAGGTATTCCGCCAAGACGAATAGCTGTTCCCTGTCCGCTGCCACCAGTCTCTTTATTCTGATTATCCATTGAATTCATTGGGTTGCATCCCCGCTTATCAATAGTTTTTCCGGTTATCGTTGGACTTCTCTATCTCTTCAAGAGAGGCCTTGTAACGGCGTACAAGTTCCTCCTGGGGATTCTTGCTGTCCACCACATTCACAGTAAGCAGCACAAGAAGTTCAGACCGGACTTCGTTCTTGTAGTTGCTGCGGAATATGAAGCCCACCCACGGCAGATCCTTGAGGAATGGTATGCCGCTGTTCGTATCGACCTTTTCCGTCTTTATCATTCCTCCCATGATCAGAGTGGAATTATCCGGCACGACCAGTTCGGAAGAAAGTGTCTTGTTCACAATCGTAGGCGGCACATTCACATCCGTAACATCACGGTACACGGCAGACGAAACCTCCTGGGATACGACAAGTCGGACATCATTGCCGGCAGTAACATAGGGAGTGACTTTCATGATGATACCGGTATCTATGTATTCATAGTTACTGCGCATGTTCTCTGAATCGGAATATGTGGTTGATTCGGTTGGCACGGCCACTTTGTCACCTACTGATATCTCCGCTTCCGCACCGCTGACTGCAACGACATGAGGCTCGGAAAGCACCTTCGTATTTGAGGCACCGGCAACTGCCTTTATAAGTGCAAGGGGATCACCATTTGCATTCTTGTACAGCAAGCCTATTCCCACATTGGTCATTATGTTCTGCAGCGCGGAGTCCACAGTTATGTTTCCTTCGCCATTGAAAAGACCGGTAAAGGAGTTCTGGTTTTCGTGTCCGAATATCTTGTTTAGCGAATATGAAATGCCGAACTCCGTGCTTTCAGTCAGGCTGATATCCGTAATGATGGCCCTGATTGACACCTGACGGGGCGGCACATCCTGCCTGGTAAGAAACGCCTTTATCATCTTCCAGCAGCGCTGAGTGGTCTTTATTGTGAGACGGTTGCTTTCTTCGTCAGTATAGACCGTGACAGGTGTATCAAAAATGGTGTTCTGCAAAGACGGGACCTGCCCGGAGGAATTGCTGCTGTTCCTGTTGTTCACCGTGCCGGTCAGTCTGTTGTTAGTGCTTGAACGCCTGGTTGAACTTGTATTGTTCACAGTGGTATTTCTGTTGCCGGAAGTTCTTGCGCTTGCAGTGCTTCTGTTTGAGCTGCCTCCCGACAGGGAACTGGTTGTTCTGGAGGAACTTGATGAGCTGCTGCTGGAACTTGAACTGTTGGCGGTAACTTCCGCATTGAAAAATGCAGCCAGTGAATTGCTGAGATTTGCGACCGTGCTGTGGCGTACGTTATAGAAAAATATTTCATCCTTGTCAAGCATGTCAGAGCGGTCAAGTATCTTTATCCACTTGCCGACTTCATCCACAACTTCCTTGAGCGAAGCAGACACCACTACCGCTCCAAGTCTTGGAATAGATGTCACCTTGATGGCACCGCCGCTGGGAGCATTGGCAGCGGCAACCGGCATTCCCAGAACCGGAAGAAGAGTATTGAGTTCTTCAGCCACCTCTTCAGCCGTCACTTCATGAAGCGGGAATATATTCACCGGCCATTCGCGTTCACCTTTATTGTCAAGTCTGGCAATAAGTTCCCGAAGCTTGCGCACATTGGCTGGCGCCTCAACGATCAGAACAGTATTCGAATCTGCAAGATCCGTCGCAGTGGCTCCGTCAGTCATGAACTGCTTTATCACATTAACGATATCGGTACTTTTTCTATAGCGTATGGGGACAAATATTACTTCCACATTGGGCTGAATATCATGATCGGCAAAAATACGGCGTTCCTTCGGCATCTTGTCAAAAGGCAGGATGTTTATGAACCCCGCACTGGGTGAGGCGTATGCCCCGGAAAGCCAGAGAAGATGCTGCAA
>JAZURH010000043.1:0-4637 GCA_045606125.1 Lentisphaeria bacterium
CACTGCGACCTGAACGCAGCGCGTCTGCCAATTCCGCCACTCCGGCAACTGTTTTCAAAACGATGCTTAATTTACCATTAAGCGCCGTTTTTGCAAATAAGACTGCTGTTTTTTTATTGTGCACGGATCAGCCGTGCACAACCGGGCTTCAGCAATTCCCGCCTTTATTTATTTTATTTTTCCTTTTTCTTTTCGGCCTTGTCAAAGGCATCCTGGTCAACAACGGACACATTGCCGCTGACTGTACCATTGTCCAGTTCATTGACCTTGCGCTTGTTCAAGTCAATGAAAAGCTGCCTCATATCCCTGAAGCCCATTATCATAAAGAAGAATGTGCAGAAAGCGGCAATGGCGCAGGGAACGGAAAGGAACTTGACATGGAAATAGATTCCCCATGATTCAGGCAGCCAGTGGCCGAAGAACACATTGGATACCCAGACCAGCACGAACATTACTGCAAAACCGTAGACGAGACTGTATGTGAACACAGCCCATGCCAGAACCTTGTCCCCTGTAGTGTATTCCGGCGTGATGCCGATAAGTTTGCGGAAGACAGACTTCACGCTCCAGGGTTCCTGAGCCTTCTTTTCGCCATCCACGTCATAGATGCCGCGATGCAGCATACGGTCCAGATTAAAGGGCTCTTTCATTGTAAGCCATGACACTACGCAGTACAATGTAAGGCTTACCACCATTGTCATAAAATAGAACTCGTATGCGTTGATAGGGCACTTGACAGGATTCATTTCCCAGAGAATATAGGGATTGAAGGGCTTTGAAACAGTCGTCAGGAAACTGCCGACACCTTCGACCAGATTATGAGATTCAAGCCAGGGATACACAATATCCGCCCACTGGCGCTGAAGGAAAATTGTGAATGCGGAGACCACCATTCCTGAAATAAGAGATGTCCATGCACCCGCTGTTGTTCCAAAGCGGCTGTAGAGACCAAAGAGCATGACGGGGCCGCAACCGCCCATCCAAAGACTGCAGACCATGCTGACGAACAGGTTGATAAAGTCAAGCTGGGCCATGAATGCGGAACCGCAAATGAATACAATGCCAACGCCGATAGCGACAAGGCGTATCATCCAGATATGCTGCCTCGGGGTGAACTGCTTTTTCTTGAAAGGAAGGACACAGTCCTGTGCAATGGTCAACGTGGCGCTGAAAATACGGGTATCATCCGTTGAAATCATGGCAAGAACCATGAGAAGTGCAAAAAGTCCAGCCAGTCCGGGAGGAAGCATCTTGCGCAATGTCTCCGCATCCATCAGCTGATTGAAGAGCGTGCGGAATCTCTGGAAGTTCTTGTTGTTTTCGGGCGTACCGGATAAGGTCTTCTTTGCCGCATCAAAATATACAGTATCCAGATTCTTAGCCTGGCTGAGCGGTTCATCCACACCGATTTCATGCACCAGGACAGGTATCTTTTTAATATCTGCCATAACCTGTGCACGCTGCTCCTTGTCCGTGACAACTTCTTCAACGACCTTGCGGCTGAGATTCTGGCGTATTTCCCTGGCCTCATTGGCAAAGTCCTTATGATTAAGAACAGTAAGAATTGCAATGGCTATGAGGATGTAAAGGATCGTAACACTGCCTGAACGGAAGTTTCCAAGCAGGGAGGCCATCTTCTGTTCGTGGGGTGTCTTGGCGGCTGATGATGTTCCGGCGCCTATCCAGCTTCCACGGTGAAGTATGGTAGACATGAATGTAACGCAAAGCGAGAACAGATTGAAGTCTCTCAGTTTGCTCAGGTCAAACGGATCAAGGAAGCTTTCACCTGCGGCACGGTCCATCATGACAGGCAGGATCTCATCGCTCCAGGAGAACTTGCACATAACATAGATTATGAAAACGGCAAGGATGGGATAGCAGAACATGCCCTGTATAGCGTCGGTAATGACAAGAATAAGGGTTCCGCCCATACAGATAAGGGATATGGCAATGGCCAGGAAGAAGAAACAAAGGAAAATATAGGTGTTTATGTTAAATCCAAGGAAATTGAAATACCTTGGAAGATCCCAGAAATAAATGAAGAAACGGGCAGCAATGGCAGGCATGATCATATTCGCCAGCATTTCGGCAAAAGAGCGGAGACCGGAGGCGAATATTCGCACGCCACGGCTGTAGCGCATTTCAAGGAACTGTCCCAGACTTAGCGCCCTGGTTTCACGGAAGCGATAGGTGAAAAAGCCCATCAATCCCATGAAAACACCCAATGGCGTAAGGATCGCCTGCCAGAACGCCAGGGCAAAACCTGTCCTGTAATGAACCTCTATATAGGCCACCATTCCTATGATTGACAAGGCATTGGCAACGTCACCAACACAGATCACATACCTGCCGCAGACACGTCCGGCAGCAAGAAAATCAGCCACCCCCCTGACATACCGCATACAGTATATGCCCGTGCAATACACGAAAACTACGGGGACAATCACAATCAGCCAGTCAATCCAAGACACGGTGAACTCCTTTGTTTAAGATTCAGTTTAATTTAAAAAATACATATACATTATAAAAAATATTCACATCAAATGCAAGTCCCTGATGCTTTTTTATTGCAGATGCTCCATATTTTCTAAATATTTTTTAATAACTCTTCCTTCCTCCCACTCTGCCATTTCATCAAACTTATTGCCGATAAAATATTTTATCCCATAAATCCCATAGATATAAAAAACTTTCAGTAAAAATCTTCTTGCAGTTTTTTGGCGCTTTTGTCAAATGAAAGTTTTTTGATTAAACCAAAGATAGACCTGTAATAACAGGGCTGTAAAATCAATTTCAGAGAACACTCTATGCACAATGATAATTTTTATCAATGCAAAATACCAGAAATCAATATTTATCAATTGAACTGATAGGACTGATCTGATCAAAGGGGATATACCATGATTGTATATTTCTGCCATGCTGTTATAGTTAACAGGCATAGCTGATATCATGGTAGGCAATTATCCCGATGCAAAGCGAAAATCATTGCATCAGACAAAATCATCTGCATACAAAAGGAACAAGTGAAAATGAAGATTCCCAATGACCACACCCTGGAAGAGCACAGGGAATATCTTTACCAGATCGTAAGACTTAAACTCTTTTTCCTCCACAACTGGCTCAGGGAACATCAGGACGAGACATTCCAATATGTACTGAGAAACAGGGTGGACATTTACAGAAAATGCGATGCCAACCCGGGCGGGCTCAATCCGGTAGACCTGCATTTTGACGAAGCCCCATGGCTGGAACTGGAAAATGCAGCCGGGGACATATATAATTCCTGCAAAAACGACATACAGGCTTTTGAAGACAGGGCATTCCTGGTATTCAAGCCCTCGCTGGATGCACGCTGCGAAAGAGACTACACGGATGATTCTGCCCAGCAGTCATACGCAAAATGCGGATGCGGCAGCCTGAAGCATGAAGACGCCTTAAGGGACGAAGAAACCGTGGCATTCCATATCTCAAACATGGTTTCACCTAAATCAATTTTCACGGACAGAGACTACCTCCCTAAATGCTTCATGAAAATGATGGATGCCGTGGAAAAAAAACTGGGCGCAAAGCGGATACGCACAGGCACATGGCTTAACGAAAATCCAAAATGGCTGGAATATTTCCCCCGGGAATGGATGGACAACATGGAAGCGCCGCTTGAAAACGTCCAATGGCACTATGGCTTCTGGGGACAGTTCATCTCAGCCAGGCATACTTTCAATGCAAAATACGGGGACATACTGCGCAAGACAGGAAGGCTCCCATTCTACCCCAGGGTTTCAAATTGCTCAATAGCAGCTATGCGCGAAAAGATAAGCACTTTTCTCTAACTCATAACTGAACAATAATAAAAACAAAGGCGTCCCACCGTTTTCAGGTGAGACGCCTTTGTTTTTATCCAGGCGCCGCGGCGTCCGGGACGACCGCGGCTGTCATGGGCATCAGCCCAGATTCTTCTTGAGGATAACAAGCTGAGCGTTCAGTTCCTTGGGGAGCTTGTCGCCGAACTTGGCATAGTGTGCTTCGATTTCAGGAAGAACTTCCTTCCAGCCATCAACATCAACACTGAGCAGAGCCTTCAGATCATCTGCGGGAACATTCAGACCGCTCAGGTCAAGGGCACCGTCAACAGGCAGATTTCCTATGGCTGTTTCCTTAGCTTCAGCTGTGCCGTCGCAGCGGCCGAAGATCCACTTGAGAACGCGGCTGTTGTCACCGTAGCCGGGCCACATGAAATGTCCGTCTTCGCCGCGGCGGAACCAGTTGACATAGAAGATCTTGGGCAGTTTTGCGCCTTCCTTCTTACCGATGTTCAGCCAGTGCTGGAAATAGTCACCCATGTTGTAGCCGCAGAAAGGCAGCATTGCAAAAGGATCGAAACGCAGCTTGCCCTGGCCTTCCAGAACAGCGGCGGTAACTTCGGAAGCCATTGTGGAACCCAGGAACACACCATGCTCCCAGTCACGGGCTTCGTTCACCAGCGGAACAACAGTCTTGCGGCGGCCGCCGAAGAGGAACGCTGAAATCGGAACGCCCTTGGGATCTTCCCATTCGGGAGCGATAACCGGGCACTGGGCGGCCGGTGTGGTGAAACGTGCATTGAAGTCGGAGGCCAAGCGGTCTTAGGAAGACAA
>JAZURH010000044.1:0-16456 GCA_045606125.1 Lentisphaeria bacterium
TCAAACCATGCGCCGGGAAGATTATCCCTGTTATAGCCCAGGTCTATCTGCATGTATTTAAAACCGAAACCGGGATATTCACTATTTATGAAATCCGCTACCCGGTCAATCTCCTCCTCGGTTATTGTAAGACGGTATCCATACCATGACAACCATCCCACCGGAGGCGTCTGATGCCTGAGATGAATGTTCCTGCGCTCTGCGCAGAATGCAGCATATTCCTCAAGGCCTGACTGCGGATCTACAAAGGAACCGTATATTGCCTCCTCCGTCTCCACGCGTTCACCAGGCTTAAGCTCATATCCTGCAAAATTGCAGCTTAAAGCCACGGCTTTAAGCCGTCCCGTGGATTTATCATTCACGAAAAATGGAATGCTGTTGAACCTTGACAAAGGCAATACGAAACCAGCTACGAACCCCATGCCTCCGGAAGCCAGCCTGTATGCACCATACCCGCCAAGGCTGTAATGAACACCTGTACTTACATCACCCGACCTCAAACGGGATACCCAGCGCAAATCCTCTTCCGCTGTAAACAAATCATTCATATACTCGTATTCACAGTTGGGCATGGATGACATCACATTCAAGGTACCGGAAAACCAGCCGCCTCCTGAATCCAGAAACACAGTATCATCGGGACCGCTTCCCGCCACACCACTGAACTCAACCAGATGGCATGCTCCAAGCTGCACAGGAACATCGCCCTCATTACAGAACCTTGCCTTTTTCATAGTCCAGGGACCACTCTGTTCACAGGTGAACTGAACGGTCAGGCATGTCCCTTCAATATTACCGCCGCATTCCGGCATACGATACCAGCGCCTGTTCAGAAATATGCGGGCTTCTCCGCGTCTGCGCGAAAAAGCGTTGTAAGTCGTCTTCATTTTCATTTTAAGATCCCCAGAACATGTTATTTCAAAGCATCATGCCGCCGATTTACCGAATCCGGCAAACGACTCTGTACAAGACTCCCGCCCTTCAATGCCCAAATCAACTCCATTATCCCTGATATCGCCAACTCTGTCGGCAATATTTATGAATACATTTATTACCATGACTGCAAAATGCCGTTTTCCATAGGATACCCGGCATATTCAAATTCCAAAATTATATTTTTCTTCACACCTCACTTCATTACTTTTTCACTAATGCTTTTTTACTTAATTTCATTAAATCCTTGACATAATAAAACACAGTGCATGGAATATATTCTGCTTACATCATAGTCAAGCAAACAATAACGATAAAATTATAACTGTTCCATAACATTTCAATACAACATTTTTTTTGCGCCCCCCTTAAAATCGAATAGTAATTTTACCATACAGGGCAATTTTCGCCATAATGCGTAAAAATCAGATTGAAGCAGCGCAGCATTAAACTTGATTGCAGACAATTTTCCATGCAGTTCTATTTTATCCCATGAAAAATCTCCTCGCCCAATGCAGTCTATCAACTTTTCTGGACAATACCGCAAACACAGTTTACAAAATCTTTCAGGCATATTTCTTAATTACATCTCCTATTGAAACTTATAAAAATTGCAATTATTTATATACAAAAATAAATTCATTTATTTTCTTTTAAAGCATTTGTTTTTTACAAATGACGCTATACCTTATTGGGCGGACGGGCGGGGGGTGCGGCTAAAGGCTTACCCCCGCCCGACCGCCCACCCCCGCGCACGCGAGGGTTCCACTGCTCTTGGCGATGTGATTGAGGATACAAGCGCCCCACCCCCGCGCACGCGAGGGTTCCACGATGTTTATAGAACTATTGGAACACTAATGAGACAAATGGGAAAAATAGGACCTATAAGACAAATGGGCAAAATAGGGGCTACGAGACAAATAATGTCTATAGGACAAAAGGAGCAAATAAGGCAAAAAGGGCCTGTGGGACCTATGGGACAAATGAAACGAATAAGGCAAATAGAGTCTGTGGGACCTATGGGACAAAAGTAACGAATTAGACTTTCTTTGGCAATGGTGTCAAGTGCAATCTGTGGGACCTATGAGACAAATGAAACGAATTAGGCAAATAGAGTCTGTGAGACCTATGGCACAAATGAAACGAATTAGACCTATGGGAGGTAATAAGACCTACGGGGCTTATGAAATGTGAAAAAAAAATTGTCAATTGTATATAAGCACTTCTGTTTTTTTACATTGACCTTGATATACGCAATATGTTTTTCATATTAAATGCAGAATTTCCACAATGCCGGACAGCATATATGGGATCTTAAAGATAAAAGCATAAAATTGCAGGGTTGGCATGAAAAAAACATTACAACAGTTTGATGAACCGGGCAATAAGTTCAGGGGGATTCCTTTCTGGGCCTGGAACGCAGACCTTGAACCTGAAAAACTCAGGCGTCAGATCCGGGAAATGCATCAGATGGGCTTTGGTGGATTTTTCATGCACTCCCGTACAGGACTGAGAACTCCGTATCTGGGAAAAAAATGGTTTGAGTGCATTCACAACTGCATTGACGAGGCGGAAAAGCTGAACATGGATGCCTGGCTTTATGACGAAGACCGCTGGCCAAGCGGAGCTGCCGGGGGATTCGTCACGGCAGATGATCGCTTCAAAGCACGCCATCTGAAACTCTGCCAGGGAGTTTCCATTCCTGAAAATACCTTGCTTATAGCCCGATTTGCGTTAAAGACAGACGGAGCCCGCCTTCTGAAGAAAAAACTTCTTGCAGACGGCGAGACTGCATCCGATGGAATGGAAACTTATTCATTCTACCGGGAATATATGGCCTGTTCTTCGTGGTATAATGGAGAAACATACCTGGATACACTTAATCCCTCCGCCGTGGAAAGATTCATTGAAATCACCCATGAAAATTACAAAAGGGAGTGCGGTGACAAGTTCGGCACAAGCGTTCCAGGAATATTTTCCGATGAGCCATGCTACATTCATGGCGATGCTTCGGACAGGATGCCCTGGACCGATGATCTTCCTGAAATGTTCCGGAAGCGTTACGGCTATGATCTGCTTCCCCATCTCCCCGAACTTTTCTTTGATATTGAACAGGAAGTATCCCGTGCCAGGCATGATTACTTTGATCTGCTGTCATTCCTCTTTACGGAAGCATTCAGCGGCAGGATAGGAAAATGGTGCTCTGCAAACAATATGCTTTTCACAGGTCATTTGCTGGGTGAGGACCTTCTTTCCACCCAGACGCTTTATATCGGCAGTGCAATGCGTTTTTATGAACACATGCAGCTGCCCGCCGTTGATGTACTTACGGAACACTGGAATGTTTTCAATGCAGTAAAACAATGTGTTTCCAGCGCCAGACAGTTCGGCAAAAAGGAACGGCTCACAGAAACCTACGCCTGCACTGGATGGGATTTTCCCCTTTCAGGGCACAAAGCCCTGGCAGACTGGCAGTTTGCGCTGGGAATAAACCGCCGCTGCCATCACCTGACCTGGTATTCCATGGAGGCAGAAGGCAAAAGAGACTATCCGGCAAGTATATCCGGACATTCCCCCTGGGCTGAAGAATATAAGACCATAGAAGATTATTTCGCCAGACTTGGAGCACTGCTGTCCGGCGGAAATGAAATTCGTGACCTGCTTGTCATACATCCATTGGAATCCCTCTGGGGAGTGATGATCAAAAATCCGGCAGACAACGGCGGCCGCAAAGTCAAGCCGGGCTGCAAGGTGCTGGACGGATTTGATTCACCCCGTGTCCGGCAGCTGGACAAAGATTTCACCGATCTTACAAACATGCTGCTGCGTGAAAATCTGGATTTTGATTTTGGGGACGAGGAGATCATGTCCCGCATCGGCAGGATAGATTCAGGTGAATTGCGCATAGGCTGCGCCGACTACAGGATGGTCCTCATACCCGAACTCAAGACCATACGCTCAAGTACTCTTGATCTCCTTGCCGAAATACCGGAAAAAGTTTTTTATCTTGGCGATGCCCCGCATTTTGTCGATGCAGCGGCATCAGACAAAGCATCTTCCGTATACAGAAATTTCACCCGGGTAACACGTGAAAATGCAGCCAGCGTTCTGGGAAACTTTTTCCGCAGAGTGTCCATTACAGGACCTGACGGCAGGGAAATCCCCGAGACATTGTACCATCTTTCCAATTTCAATGATGGCTCATGGGCACTGTTCACAGTCAATACCTCGATGGAATTTATTTCGGACATACGCAACGCCCCCTTAGTAAAAGACAGGCTTACTGAATACAGGGAAGTCACTATCAAAATGCAAATCCCGGAAAGCGCAGGCCAAGTCTATGAGCTTGATCTGCAGAACGGCAAAAAATACCCGGTCAAGCATGAACGATGCGGGGAATGGCTTGCATTTTCCACATCTCTGGATGCCATAGGTTCCCGTTTCTTTATTGTAACCAGGGAAACCGCAGCCCCCCTTTCTGAACTCCCTGTTCGCCCGGAAAATGAATTACTGAAGACACTTTCACCTGAAAAAATAGAATATTCCCTGGCGGAGGGAAACAAGCTTGTACTTGACCACGCCTTATGCAGAATAGACGGAAAACTTTTCTGCGAGGACAGATATATCTTGCTGCTTGATGATGATCTTCGCGCCAAACTGAACAATCCTCCCCGAGGTGGACTGATGGTACAGCCATGGATGAATGACCCCGGTAAAAAATACCCGTCACTTAACATAGAACTTGAATATTCATTCTCATGCGATGCAATTCCACAGAAGGACTGCCGTATATTGATGGAACATCCTGAACTGTATGAGATTCAGTTCAATGGCGTCCGGGTGGATAACAAGCCTGACAGTTTCTGGATGGAAGATGTTCTGCAGGGAATACCACTTCCCCGCAACCTATTTGCTGCAGGAAAAAACAAACTGCTGATGCGTTTATCGTATGACTGCGGACAGCGGGGGCTGGAAACTGTTTTCATATCCGGTGATTTCGGAGTGAGAAAAGAAACCACGATTACCGCATTGCCAGAAACACTGGATGAGGGCGATTTGAGAATGCAGGGCCTGTGCAATTACGCAGGAAATATTAGCTGTTTTTTCAATATTGACGAACCGGAAGAAAAATTACTGCTCAAATTTCGCAAATGGAGCGGCACCATGCTTGGAATCAGGGTTGATTCAGGTGATATGCAATTGATCTATGCACCGCCTTATCAACTGCTGATACCGGGAAAATGCCGTCTGGAAATATGTGTTTTCGGGCATAGACGCAATGCCCTCGGACCATTTTACCACGGAGAACAGTATCCTGTCAGAACCGGGCCATACCAGTTCAAACAATATGTTTCCCATGAGCGGACAACTGTTCCCTTTGGTTTACTTGAAATGCCGGAACTTCACAGAATACGCAATTAAGCCAACGAAGAACTGACAGCCTATTCTTTGAAGCGGGTCAGTTTTACGGTACGGATCTGCCTGGTTAAAGTTATCTGCCTTAATGTTACCAGCCCGTTTTCATCCGCTTCGATGACCTTATTCTCCCCATCGAAGGCGCAACATATCTTTTCCTTTGGAGCTATCCTGAACTGCTGCAGGCGACGGAATGTAACATCAACTCTGGCTTCTTCCGGAATGGAAAACGATGTAGATAATTGTTCCGGAGAAATGATATAAAGCCCCATTGAGAAACTTTCTGGAAGATCCTTTCCGTTTTTCCAGCGGAAAAATGCGTTGACCTGTCCTGATACAGGTACTTTTTCCTGCGGATTTTCCCATGGATTCGGCGTATCACATTCTCCATTTGTAAAAGCAGCGTATGCCCGGTCCCGACGCAGAGAAAGCCAGTCAAAGGAATGAATCAGATCATTCCGTGCAAGCATGACTGCATCATTGTTGGCATGGCCGAAGTCCGCCCAATATCCGTAAAGGGCGTATTTCCGCTCTCTCATGGCCTTGTAGAACTTTTCATGTCCCCTGGACCATGCGTCGTTCGGGGCCGAATAGTCTATGCAGACAGGCGGGTCAGGAATGTTCTGACCATCGTGGCAGCGGTCCAGCATATGCTCCACTCCGGCGGGAACATTGACCTTGACCGCAGTGAAAAGATCTCCCCGGGCCATGCCTATTCCAAGGGCGCCGCTCCCCCCCATTGAGTTGCCGCAGATAAATACCCTGCAAGGATCGATATTATAATTGGATATAACCCATTCCACAGTTGTGCATACCCTTTTTTCCACGCATTGGACGGCATTTTTACGTTTCGGATCACCTTCCCCGTTGGCATTTATCCCGCCCCACCAGAAATCCCTGTTTTCATGGGCGCGGCAATCCAGATAAAGCCCATAGAAATCTTCAGGCGTATGATAGATGTCATGATTGCCCTTGTAACATGTGCATCCTATGCAGCTGTATATATCGTGTCCCGCTGAATGCAGTACAACATAAAGGCCGTGCCTGCGTTTCCTGCCGGCCGGATGCAGCACGGCAAAAGTATCTGTCTGATTTTCATCCGCACCCCATTCCCTCAGGGCATCATGATGAAAAAACTCCAGCCTGCGGCCTTTGAGAATCCCGTCCTTATGCGGGGAAAAAGTCTTTTTGTCCGGAATCACTGCTATATTCCTGGTTTTTATATTGGATTTACTTCAGGCTTCACTATAATATACTAAAATAAAGATACAAAACTGTTAAAACAAAATACATTCAGCACCTTTCAAAAATCGTCAACAAATCAATAAAACATTCCTCCAGAAAAATCAAAAAAGACATTTACTTTTTCAATTGACATTTCTATATTATGTCTCAACATGTCATACATATACTGACATGTTGAGATACAAAAATATCGTCTAAATGCACATTGAGATGAACAATTGGCGTTGGCAATGCTTTTCGCCGCACGAAAGCAAGGCTTTGAACCGTTGTCTTAACTACTGTACCCATCTCATTGTACATTTCGTGCGATTTTTGAAATTACCTCATGTTTTTAATCAAAACTGCGCCTGCAAATCAATTACAGCGGTGGCATTCTGCCGTTCCTGCTGCAATTGTGATATTAAAAGAGTTTAAGGAGTTGCCCCCATGCCGTACGCCAAAGACATACATTCCAGGATAATACTTCCGTCAATGGAAAAGATCCTTGCACGCTTCAGGTCTGAATACGGATTCATCGATACCAAGTTCAACATTGCCGACGATGAGGACTTTTCCGCGGAGAACAGTTTCCGGGGCAGAAGCCATGTCTACAACTGGATACAGGGCAGAGGAATTGAATCACTGGCAAAGCATGCGGCATATTTCCGAAACATTGACGGTAATCTGGCGGACACAATACTTGAAATGCTTGCAACTGTTGTGAACAGCACAGAAAAATGCCGCAAGATAAACGGCGGCAGGCTGCCATTTGTAATGTCTCCGGACGGAACGGCCATGTCGGAAATCTATCCTGAAGCAAACTATACCGATCTTTTCTATGGAAAAGGACTTTTCGCCGCGGCAAAAGCCCTTAATCTACCGGAGACGGCAGACGAAGCGGCCGGAATATATGCAGCGGCCGTGAATAAGATCGCACAGCAGAAGTTCCGCACAGACCAGAAAAGCTTCGATCCCAAGAACCCGGTGGAATATGTGCCCGGAAAGCATCCACAGGGCCCCAGAATGATCGCTCTTTCAGGATTGGCAGATTTCGCAGCCGCCGGAAATGACAAGGCACCATGGCTTGACATCGCAGCGCAATTCATTTCATTCATATACGAATATCATGTCAATCTCGGACAGCTGGAAGGCGATCTGCAGCTACATGATTTCGTGGAAACAATAGATGACAGCAAAAAACCCCGTCCTGACGGTGAATGGCTGCTGTGCGACCCGGGGCACGCCCTGGAATTCGTCGGTCTTGCAGGAAAATGCCTTTTGACAATGAAGCAGCAGAACAGCCATGGCGCCCTGCTTGAACAGAGCAGTAAAATACTGCCGGAACTTTTCAGGCATGTCTTCGACTATGGTTTCCAACCCGGTCCTGGAGGAATAGTGAAAACATACGATCTGCTGACACGCAGGGCCACAAATACGGACATGCCCTGGTGGAATCTACCCGAAACAATAAGGGCAGGAGTGGAAATGCAGAAGCTGTTCCCGGAAAATGCTGCAGGAATTGAAGACAGGGTGCAGGCCGCATGGAATGCCTTCTCCAGAAAATTCCTGCAGAAAAACGGCTTTGCATGCCAGACCAGGGACAGCAGCGGAAATATTGTAAATGTTATTCCCGCTCTGCCGGACGCCGATCCCGGATATCACACCAATCTGAGTCTGATCGACGCCATTACCCTGTAAAAGCCCTCTCAGTCATTCGTCCATCTGCCGGGTATCACATCATTGCTGACGCCCGGCTCTTTCTTTTCCCAGTTTTTAAAGAAGTTCATAAGCCTGTCGGTTGCCATGTCAGGCCTGGAATCCACATGCCTTGGCAGATGATCGTATATTTCGTACACATGGTTCCAATAGCTCTTCCTCAATGCATCGAAGTCCGGTTCATCTCCTGAAAGATCCCGGAACAACTCTGCAAAATACTCCAATTCCGCTCTGTGGAATTCCGCTGAAGGATATATGCCCAATGTGCCTGATATCCTGCCTTTCCAAGATTTGACCAATTCCGCCAGCTCCGCCATGCGCCTGTGATACTTCTCCCTTGGCATGTCAATGGTCACATGATTTCCCCATTCAGGCACTATTTCAAACAACTCGAGATAACCGGCGATTTCGCCTGCGCCCGGTCCGAAGGTACGCTCGTAGAATTCAGCCGCGACCTGGTCGCAGTCCGCATCCGGATCCATAAAAGAACGTCCAGCGGCATAAAGGGAAAGACAGTTCAAAAGAGGAGTCATGGTATAGCATATTCCGCCGGAATACGCATTGACATCCCTTTCCTTTTTACGCTGCTCGAAGAGGCGCCTGAAACGATAGTGAGGGAAGATTCCGTTCTCGCCTTCCGTCAGACTGAAATCCCATGTAAGCACAGGATATTTCTGTGCCAGTATCTGCGCCCAGGGGCGTCCATCCCTCATTCCCGTTGGAATGCCGTCCGGATTAAAGCCCATGTTCACGGAAAAATACACCGGTTTGGCAAAATCATCCGCATGGCTTACAAGATGGCTCATTGTATCCCAGCACCTTTTTCCGTCAAAACGCCAGGCTGAACCCTGCTCATCCGTTAGAAACTCGCCTTTCCATCCGGGAGGTCCCTCGATAATCCCCCAGCCGAAAACAGGCGGTCCCCAGGTATTGAAGTCTATTTCCGCCTCGGGTCTGACTCCTTTTATAAGATGACTGATTTCAATGGATTTGTCTATGTATGTCAATGCGGTGCATCCATTTCTGGAACAACAGCCCGGGTCACCTGGGAAAAGACAGAATATGTCCACAAAATCAAGTTTTTCCGCCCATGTCTTCCAGAGATAACGTACTTCCTCCCACTCCTCCGGACAATTGGGGCAATAGCTGTGCCAATCAGTACCGACTGTCACCAGGCAGCACAGCATCTCCACCTTCATTGAGCGTTTATGGGCCTGGTCCGCCGCTATGTGAAGCTGTTCCACATACTGCCTGCCATACTCGCTGTCCAGGCCTTCCCGGCAGAATATGCGGGGGGCCAGCCAGAACTCCCATACATTAAACCCGTAGTCGGCGACCATGTCCATTATGCCGCGCCAATCTTTTTCACTCCAGCGGCAAGGCGCATCAGGATGGGTCATATTGGGGTTGAAGCGATTCAGAAGATGCTCCACAAAATTATTGTAGTAAATACGCCTGCTTCCAAATACATTCGATGATTCAACATCTGCCATGATTCACCACCTGTAAAAAATTATTGAAGATCAAAATGCTCAAGAGATACTATCTCTTCGCAGGAACCATCATTACTGTATCTGAGCTTCTCGAGAAGTGTGCCGTTTTCATCCCATGACTGCACAAGCATGCCGCCTTCTTCATCAAAATCCAAACGGAAGCAGGATGCCTTTTCCCTGCAGCTGCCTGGACCTGCCACAGTAAAGACCGGATAGCAGTAATCCGCGCCGCCACTGAAAGGCTTTGGCGGCTTTTGAGTTGCCGCGATCTCATCCGTACCGGGTACGGAACGCAAATATCTGTGGACATGCCCGGTAAGCCAGGCATTTATCCTGAAAACAGGATCCTTCCCACGGAAATATTCATCTGTCATCTTCTGCAGCACAAAGGGAATGGTCAGGCAGGAATCATAATGGGAATAGGGTGCGCCATGGCAAAGCACGATCCTGCGCCCGGCAGTTATCCATTTATCCGACTGCATAGCCCCTTTCAGCCATTCAGTCTCTTCCCTTATGAAGTCATCATCCATATTCCACTTGCAGTAGGGATGCCCTGGAGTTCCTGCAGGCTTGTCTTCCCAGGAATCAAGCACAAGAAACGCCGTATCCCCATAGCGGAACAAACCATATGTGGTACCATCCATGCTGCTGAAATACTCATGAAACCTGTCCCCATCTTCCCCCCGCAATTCATGGTTGCCCCTGACATACACCAGATTCCTGCCGGAAATACCGTATCCCTGAAGCAGCCTGATTGGTCCATCAATGACCTTTTCCGGCAGAAAAGCGCTATTTATATCCCCGCCAAGTACAAACATATCGCATGAGGCACCATCCGCCGCCTCAAGCATTCTGCCAAGATATTCCGCCTGCATTTCATGTTCAAACTGCAGATCAGCAGTAAAAAAAAGACTGAAACGACCGGATTCAAGATCGGGAATATGCAGTTGCTGAACTTCTCCAAGCGGATATTCCATATACGAATCCGGATGTATGCAAACAATTCTGTACTCGTAATCCGCTCCAGGCTCAAGCCCGGTCAGGTCTATTGAATGAAACTCCCGTCTGACAATGCGGCAATGCTCCGCATCCCATTTCAACACCCATTCATCTTCCCCTTTCCGACGATACTGCACGCCACATCCGATTTTTCCATTCACACCGAAATTGACCGTTGCGCATCCGGCATCCATATTAGATATCCAGGGACCGGATTCAACGACCGGATCAGGCTCCGGCACTGAAGACGAAAGACAGCCGCTGGCAAAGTTCCATGTTCTGCTCCCACGGCGTACATGCACTGCTATAAGATTATCTCCCCGGTTCACCTGAAACATGACCCTGTGGTTGTTGGGCATCACCAGTTCCCTGCCATTGCCCTTTTCAAAGGTGTCAAGAACCTTACTGCCATTGCAATATACCTCCATGTTCCAATCTGCACCGAATCCTATAAGGACTGTGCCGCTCTCAGGTGCTGTAAGACGGGCATACAGCACTCCCTCTGAGCCTTCCGGCATGGGGGAATCAGCGCATAACCTGTCAAGATCTTTACAGGCATCAAGATGAAAGTTGATGCCATCTCTTTTTTTTAGTTCCCATCCGGCAGCCGGCTTTCCTTCGCAGAAAGTCCAGTCACCATAGAAACCCGGCCATATATATTTAAAATCAGTACCGTCTGCCATATCATCCCGCCTGAGTCAATACTCCCATTGCAATAAGCAAAATGCCAAGCAACATGCATGCCAATGGTTTTACGCATTTACCAAAATGCAGTATTATGAAAATAATATGAGTAATCTGCAAAAAGAGCCCCAGAAGTCCCCAGAGTATGCTTTCCCTGAACTCAACTACTACAAGCCAAAGCGAACCTACCAAATAAAGCAGCAAACCGAGAAATAAAAAGAATTCCATGGTAAACCCATTTTTATGTATTTTAATGATTTCAGGGAACTATGCAGCTCACCCCGTCAAGAACATAAGTAGGTCTGTACCCGAAACGACTCAAATCCTGCCTGGAAGTAACACCACTGAGAACAAGCACGGTCTCAAGCTCAGATTCAATTCCGGCGATTATGTCCGTATCCATACGGTCACCAACGATCACAGTCTCATCCGGACCACAGTTAAGCAGCCTGAGCGCATGGCGCATCATAAGAGGATTTGGCTTTCCCAGGAAATAGGCAGTCTTGTGGGTGGCCAGCTCAATGGGCTTTACAAGAGCACCCGTCGCCGGCACTATACCCCGCTCCGTTGGGCCTGTCAGGTCCGGATTTGTCCCTATGAGAAGTGCTCCCTGGCGTATAAGCGCCACGGCCTTCTCTATCTTCTCAAAACTGTAACTGCGTGTCTCACCTATGACCACATAGTCCGGATCCACATTGTTCATTGTAAGCCCGGCCTGGTAAAGAGCCTGTATCAAACCGGCCTCGCCTATTACAAAGGCACTGCCGCCCGGCTTCTGCTGGGAAAGAAAACTTGCAGTGGCCAGAGCACTGGTATAAAAATGACTTTCCTCCACCTCAAGACCAAGACGCCCCAGCTTCTGGCTCAATTCACGGGGTGATAACTCACTGCTGTTGGTAAGAAAAAGATATTCCTTCCCGCTTTCCTTGAGCCAGTTCACAAACTCATGAACACCAGGCAGAAGATTATTGCCGTGGTAGATGACACCGTCCATATCACAGATGAACGCCTTCTTATTATGTATCGTCTGCATTTTTTCTCCTTACTTAAATTGAATTATCTTCGCAACAGGCGGAGCCAGATTAGTTGGTCTCCGAACCCATATTATGCAATTACCCGATTCAACAGCCAGCTCCAGAGGATGCATGTCAGCGGCCTTGATTACTACTTTTCCGTCAGCAGGCATGTCGATTCGCTGCATCATTACAAACTTTGGCAGGGACTCCCAGGAGCGTGTATCCGCCTTTGCACTGGCCATGCCCCATGCCGCCATGGATGCCTGAGAAAGACGCAAAACCATTTTTGCGGTACTATCACTTGTATTATCAGCAGCAATTCCCAGTGCGACCTGAGCTGTGGTTCTTACAACAACCCGTGTAAGCTCCCTTTTTACTGCTCCGCGCATAAAAACATCGTATTCTGCTTTTATAAGACGATCCACGCTCTCAAGCACAGGCATGGGATATATCCTGCCTCCGGCCTCAATTGTATATGGGGCATTACCGCCTGCTCTTTCACGCAAGACAGGATATGCCATAGATACTGCCATCACATATCTGCCGGCCCAGGGTATCAGAAAACTTGGAATGTTAATTTTCCATTCACCGCGATTGGCACAAAGACCATCCTCCACATAGATCCAAATGCTGTTTTTCGGCTTTTTTCCCCTGTCAATATTAATGTAATCCTGCTTTACAACGGGATTGTCCGGCTTGAGCGCCATTGCATCTCTAAGGAAATTACGCCCGCCATCACCATTTATCCAGCGGAAGATACCACAAAAATGAGCAAGATATGCGCTTGTATAGTCAGCTGCTGCCATTTTTTCCAGATCTCCGGAGTTCACCGGGTCAAATCCGGTATTGGTCTTCATCATCTCAACAAACTTGCCGTTATCAGAAATGCTGGAGACTCTTTGTGTTCTAACATCGGAGTTTGTTCCATCCCTCTGATCTGTATCGGCAGCCTCCTTTCCAAGCCTTAAATAGGCAGCCTCGATGTCCTTTTTTCTGTCTGCCGCCCAGTTCTCCTGATGCATGGCCGCCCTGTTGAACTCATTTCTGGCAGCATCCATCTTTCCCAGAAGCGCAAAATCCACTGCCTTGTACATGCAGCAGAATATACGGTCAAGCCCTTTTCCATTGTAATCAAATGCCAGGTCATTGGTCAACATGGCATCAGCCCCTTTAAGGGTACTTGCAAAGACCGGCTGATTGTCATTTTTTACAAAAATATCTTCTGCCAGATCAAACTGCCGTATGCTCTCCGCTGCATTGCCGCAGTAAGAGTTTGCAGAACCGGCCTGAAGGCGCCAAAGCAATTCATCCCCATCCTTTTTATCAGCCCTTTTAACCGCTATCTCAGCAGCCTCTTTATAGGCCCCAATGGAAATCTTTTCATTGTAGGCAAGCTGATAATTTGCACATCCGGCAGCAACCAAACATGCGGCAGGCAAAATAAAACGACCTGCCAAACTTAATACTTTCAAAGCTTTCATAATACTTGTCTCACCAACAAATATTTATTATCGGTATACTCCATTGTGTACGGGCTATGTTTATCAGACCAATCTGTATACCAGCCAGCCTGTCGGCATAATTCACCAGACCGATCTGGACACCGGCCATGCTGCCGCCTGCATATCATCGTTAATAGAGGTGACACCTTCCGCTGAAACCGATGCTGCCTTGGGCTGTTCAGCTGCCTGTTCTGCATAGGCTGCACAACATACCACCAGTAAAAATATTGTCCCAAAAACATTTTTCATCATAACTTTCTCCGTTTAAAATATCGTTGCACTTCAAAATCACAATGCCCTGCCGCGGTCAGCAACCTTGCGAAGAGGCACGCTCTTCTGCCAGTACTGCAAACCACTTGCTCTATCCACAAGCTTCAGATTAAGAGAATACTCAATCTGTATCCTGCCGTCATCCTGCTGTACATTGCGTGAACGCAGCACGCTTATAAGCGCATACTGCACAGGCGGAACATTACCAGTGGCATACTGGGCCGCCTCCGGATCAAACACAAGTATTTTGCCGCTGTTGGTCAATTCCTCCTGAAGCCTTATTGTTATGGATTCGGCAAGGGCTTCAGTGCCGGATCCCCTGCGGGTCGTATCTATCTTCGTGTTGGGTACGACTGTAACTGCTCTGGTTCCACCGGGAAGCATTTTGATGCGATCATATTTGATCAGTGACTGCACAGCAACAGATACAGTGTATTCCACATCATCCAAATTGATGTCACTGGTTGCCTGGGCTGTTTCACCGGGAGCAAGTATATTAGTGGGAGTCGAAACACAGCCTGCAATCAACGCCAAAAGCATTGCAGCTGCAATCATAAAACAAATCTTCTTCATATACATCCTCCTGTTATTTTTCAACGCCTGAACTTACGCACATATAAACGGAAATCGGCAGCTTCCATGCTGGCAGCCGTAACTCTCAATCCCTTTATTTCCATGGGCTGCACCGCCATGATCTGCCATGAACTGGTAACAGAATCAATCTCAATCCCATCCCCGTCAAGCCACTGAACCTTATACTCCAGGCGCAACTGGGAATTGGTCACATTGGCAACATTAGCCTGAAATGTACAGTAGCCCGACTCATTTTTTATGCAGCGAACACTGGTCACATTCAAAGTCCTACCGATATCCGGGGCCAAAGTTATCCTGGCATCCACCGGAGGAACCGGAGTACTGATACAACCGGTGATAATGCCCATCATCAAAACTGATACCAGAAAAAGATACTTTTTCATCTCAAAATCTCCATTTTAAAAGTTAGCAGCATCATACAATTAACAGTGGTAAAACATTACTTCACATATCAAAAAACACCAATAGGTAATATAAAAAATATATGCGGTACAAACAGGACAATTTTTACAATTCAGCCAATAACGATGAAAATATTGAAATAATTAATGCACTTGAAATCATCATCAATCAACGTCACTATTCCAGGGCATAACTTTTCCCTTGTCAAATCTGTATATCCTGCCGCAGGACTTTATGGTTGTCAACCTGTGGGCAACAGTTATCAATGTATGCCCGCCACGCAATGATTCCAAAGCGGAAACAACCGCTGCTTCCGTCTCATTATCCAGGGCGGATGTGGCCTCATCAAAGACAATCACATCCGGCTTTCTGTAGAGTGCCCGTGCTATTCCTATGCGCTGGCGCTGTCCCCCGGAAAGCAGCGCTCCATTCTCGCCCACCTTTGTCATATCACCGTCCGGAAGACCGGACACAAACTCCTCCAGCTGGGCTGTACGCAAAGCACTGCGCAGGGCATCCTCGTCAATATCCTCCGGCCTGACACCGAAGGCAACATTTGCACGTATGCTGTCATCAATAAGACAAATATCCTGCGGGACAAATCCCAGATGAGCCTGCCATCCTGCAATGCTGCCTTTTATGTCCACCCCATCAACTGTTATTCTTCCCCCGGAAGGCTCAAACAGTCCCAGCAGCAATTCCACCATGGTTGTCTTTCCAGAACCGGTAGTACCTATGAAACCTATTGATTCCCCCTTCCTTATTTCAAAGGAAACTTTTTCAAGAACTGGAACATCAGTATCGGGATAAGTAAAGGACACACCATCCACAAGTATTCTGTCATTAAAAGACATTTTAACGACTGCAGGAGGCTCGTCTCCACCTGCTGATTCCAACCGCCTCAATTCATCGGAAACACTTTTGAGAACACCGGAATTATAGCGTATTGACGTTACAAACAAAAGCATCTCCGTGACACAACCCTTAAGCCTTGCAAAGCATACGGCTATCAATGCCAGAACGGGGGCGGCACTTTCAATGGTACGGCCTCCGGCAAGCAGCAATACAAAAGTCCCCAACAGAACAACGACCGTCAAAAGCTCCATGGCAGGCCATAGATTTTTTTGAGTTGTATAATATGCCTTAAGTGCCGCTGCCTGCCGCTCCAATGCCCCATGCAGACGCTCTGTAAAATATCTTCTTACCC
>JAZURH010000045.1:0-9492 GCA_045606125.1 Lentisphaeria bacterium
CTGGTGGAGGATGAAGATCTGCTCGAAGCGGTTCAGGCCTCCATTCTGACCCAAAATGTCACGGCCGAATGGGCAGTCCTTTCCACCAGCCGGGGTTATGCCCAAACGCTGGCCGAGTTATGGCGCGAAACAGCATAGAACTGCTTGCCGAACAGGCTGCTATGCTTGGCGTCGATACTGTTGTCACAACGGATGAAAAGCGTCTTGGCGAATTGAGGGATGCGGCTCCTGAAGGATGCACGGCCGCTGCCGGAATGGAGGCCATGATGGAACTGGTTTCACGTCCTGATGTGGATGTGGTGCTGTGCGCAATTCTTGGTGTTACAGGCATACGACCTGTTCTGACAGCACTTGCACTGGGAAAACAAGTAGCATTGGCCAGTAAGGAAGTCCTGTGCATGGCGGGTGAATTGGTAATGTCCGCAGCGGCTGCCAGTCCCGGAGGCGGAATAGTTCCTGTGGATAGTGAGCATTCGGGGCTTTTTCAGTGTTTGCAGGGACGCCGCCCTGATGAAATATCCAAATTGTGGATAACTGCTTCAGGGGGCCCCTTCAGAAATCATACGGTCGAACAGCTGCAAAATGTTACACCGGCTGATGCATTAAAGCATCCCACCTGGTCCATGGGTGCCAAAATTACAATTGACTCAGCGTCTCTTATGAACAAGGCTCTTGAGCTGATAGAAGCCCATTACTTGTTTGATGTACCCGAAGAAAGGATAGATGCAGTTATACATCCCCAGTCCATGGTTCATGCCATGGTTGAACTTGCGGATGGTACTTTTATCTCCCAGTTGTCGGCACCGGACATGCGTATGGCCATACGCTATGGTATGACTTATCCCCATCGTCTGGGCGGCAGTTCTGCAAAAATGCAGATGCCGTGCTGCAGCCTTGATTTCATGAATATAGATCCTGAACGTTTTCCAGCAATTCTGCTTGCAAAGCAGGCCATAAGGGCAGGGGGGACTTTCCCCGCAGTACTGAATGCATCCAACGATGTGGCTGTGTCGAGGTTCATGAAAGGGGATATTCCATTCACTGGAATATGGAAGATCGTCGAAAAAACCATATCCGCATTCAAGGTTGAGCCACAGCGTGGTCTGGAGCAGCTTGAGGCTGTGGACCGGGAGGCCAGGGCATTTGCCGAATTAGCGTGATTGTCAGCGCACTCCGGATAAACCATTTTTATATTCTGCCTCAAGTACATCGCACATCCTTTGCCATGAGAATTTTTCGCAGACAAGTTCCTGTCCGGCATGGCCCATGGCGGCTCTGCGTTCTTTGTCTGATAACAGCGTTATCAGTTTTTCAGCCACATCCCTTGCATTTTCAGTTTCGGCTATGAAGCCGGTCCTGCCGTCAAGTACGACCTCCGGCGTGCCGTCCAGTGCGTATGCGACTGCAGGTACGGATGAAGCCAGTCCTTGTACCACAGAGCGGGGCAGCCCCTCACGCAGTGAAAGATGTGCAAGAACATCCATAAGCGGCGTATAGCGGCAGACTTCCTCAGGAGAAATCAGACCAGTGAATACAAAATTGTCTGTCATTCCGGCTTTTTGTATTTCTTCCTCCAGTTCCTTTCTCAGGATTCCATCTCCTATTATCAGGAAACGAACATTAGGAAATGCCTTGATCACTTCCGGGGCAGCCTTTATCAGAACATCATGTCCTTTCAGGGGGAAAAGCCTTGCTATTTTGCCTATTACAGGTGCATTTTCCGGAATGCCGAGGTTTTCAAGTAGTGATGTGTCCTTTTTTGAATTGAGGAATGCATCTATGTCCATTCCGCTGTAGACCACCTTGTACTTTTCAGCAGGAGCCACTTTTGCCTGGACACACTGGTCTATCATGGACTGGGCGACTGCATATATCTTGTGGCATCTTTTGGCCGCAAATCTTTCCGCCATTATGTAGACCATGTTTACAAGACTGCTTTGGTATTGGTGGAAAGCCTGACCGTGGACTGTGTGGACCACAAAGGGGATTTTTTCTTTCCAGGCAGCTGCCCTGCCAAGGATACCTGCCTTGGAGGCATGTGTATGAACAACATCAAATCCGCCTTCCCTGAATATCCGGCGCAATGCCCTGTACGCACGCCAGTCCTTCAGGGGATTTATGCTGCGTATCATATCCTTTACTTCAATTATCTTAAGTCCTTTGGGACAGAAACGGTTGAGAAGTTCGCCTTCCGGGCCTGGAGACGGACCAGTGACAAGTGTGACCTCATGTCCCTTCTCAAGATGTCCCTGGCAGGTGAACAGCGTATTCTCCTGTGCCCCGCCTACTATCATCCGTGTTATGACATGACATATTTTCATGAAAATATTTTCCGGCGATTTCCTGGCCGGATTGCAGCTTTACATTGTTCATTTTGTCAAATTGCCGCAATATAGCATGGAAAACAACTCAGTCATACGGACATATCAGGATTTTGCAGTCAGAATATGAAAAAATACCATTTATCTGCCCGGAAAATATTGAATCCCAAGGTCGATAAATTGAGAATGAGTCTGATAGGTGGCAGATTGCTTTGTAAAATTTTTTTTGCTTGTTGAGGAATTGTATTCATAGGTAATTTCAAAAATATCATCGAAATACGCAACGGCATGAACACATTAGCGTCGACAGTGCTTCTTGCTCCACGAAAGAACGGCTTCGAGCCGTTGTCTTAACTGCAGTTCCATCTTATTGCGCATTTTCCACTATTTTTGAAATTATCTCCTCATAATGTCGAATAGTATAAAATGGCATTTATTTGTATATAAAATTAATTCATTTGTTTTTGTTTTTTGGGGGAGTGACTTTTTGCCGGTGGTGAATATTTTATAATGGTGCGGTAAGCGTTTCTGTCAAGTTGCTCCTTTGAATCGTCCTCAAACCATCCCCTCCTGCACAAGGGCCGCGCAAAAACTTAATATGCGTAATAGGAGAAATTTGGGGGATTTCAAAAAATATTTTTGATAATCAGGCTGAAAATTACGGGATAACTGTGATTTTAAATTACTCCTGCTGTTTTATGAATAAATAAGAGTTGTCATGATTTGTCAATAGGCGTGGATGATGTATATTAAAAGCATCGTGTTCAACCCGTGTGCGGCAAATGCCGCAGGCAGAAATAATCGTTTAACTAGCTGGAGGACAAGCTATGGCAGTTTCTTACAAGGATCTCGGCCTCGTCAACACACGTGACATGTTTGCAAAGGCAATGGCCGGTCACTATGCGGTTCCCGCATTCAACTTCAACAACATGGAACAGCTTCAGGCCATCATTCAGGCTTGTTCCGAAGAGGAGTCACCTGTAATCCTGCAGGTTTCCGCCGGCGCCCGCAAGTATGCCAATCAGACTCTGCTGCGCTACATGGCACAGGGTGCTGTTGAATATGCCCGCGAAATCGGTGGCGGCAGGGCCATTCCGATCGCACTGCACCTGGATCATGGCGACAGCTATGACCTGTGCAAGAGCTGCATCGAGTTCGGTTTCTCTTCAGTTATGATCGATGGTTCCTCAAAGCCCTTCGCAGAAAACATCGCCGAAACAAAGAGAGTTGTTGACTTCGCACATCAGTACGATGTGACAGTGGAAGGCGAACTTGGCGTTCTGGCCGGTATCGAAGATGAAGTTAAGGCTGAAAAGCACACATACACCCAGCCCGACGAAGTTGAAGACTTCCTGAAGGGCACAGGCGTTGATTCATTGGCAATCTCCATCGGAACATCCCATGGCGCTTACAAGTTCAAGCCCGGCGAAGATCCCCGCATCCGTCTGGATATTCTGGCAGAGATCGAGAAGCGCATCCCCGGTTTCGCTATCGTTCTGCATGGCTCATCCTCAGTTCCCCAGGACCAGGTTGCAATCATCAACCAGTACGGCGGCAAGCTGAAGGACGCCATCGGTATCGGTGAAGACCAGCTGCGCGAAGCTGCCAAGTCAGCAGTTTGCAAGATCAACATTGACAGTGATGGCCGCCTTGCCATGACAGCTGCAATCCGCAAGGTCTTTGCTCTGAAGCCCGAAGAGTTCGATCCCCGCAAGTATCTTGGTCCTGCCCGTGACTCCCTGAAGGAGCTTTACAAGCACAAGCTCATCAATGTTCTCGGTTCCGCAGGCCATGCATGGGACTAATTGATACAATCTCTGCTTTCTGACGGAACGGCGTGCCTGTTCTGTCAGAAATTTTAAGCCTCCGTCAGCTGCTATGCAGTCACGGAGGCTTTTTTGTGCAGGTGTTCCTTAAAAATCCTTCAGAGCTTCAAGTGTCACTGATATCAGGTCATCACAGGTTTTTTCGTCCCATACAGTGCCTGTGTATGTCTCGTAACCGCCCTTGTGATAGTCTTCAGTGGTTGGCAGGTAGCCTTCATATCCTCCTGCACAGCTGATGACGGCTGCATCTGGGCAGGCCCTTTGGATAAGTTCGGATGTGTCCGTCAAAGGCTCAAAGGGCAGGACAACGAGTGTGCGGTCTCCAAGACGCATGAACTGTATGTCAAGCGTTGCCTGGTGAGAATTGAAGCCGGTGTATGTTCTATAGGCCATTCCTGCGACATACAAGTCTTCAGAGTATTCTTTTGTCTGCCGGGCTTTTTCCAGTTCGTCTTGCCACATTCTTGTCATTTCTGCACCGGTTTTGTTTTTGTAACGGGAGACTACTTCCAGTGGGATTGAGGCTGTTTTAAGTTCAAAGCATGTGGTGTTTCTGAATGTGCGCTCAGCCAGACGTACTGATGAAGCCATGACTTGGCCTATATCTTTTCGCGCTTCGTTAGCACGCAGTATCGGGACTGTATCACCTGCTGTTCCCAGCATAAAAAAGCCTGGACAGTGCATTTTCTCCATGATGTACTTCTTGAAATATCCGGGGTAGTCGGCGGAGATTCCGTAGAAGTTGTATCCTCCCGTGACAGGATGACATCCGTAGCTTGCAAGAACACCTTTGGGGGTATTACCCCTCATGAACTTCCAGACATGCATGGTTGTGTCGAAAGGTGTAAAGTCATAGTTTTCCGGATTTTCCGGATATGTGTAGTTTGTGGTCACCATGCCGTCTGACTTGCGTATCGTGCGGCGGTTGAACGCTATGCTGCTTATTGGTATGTCGGCCTGCAGAAGCTGGACTTCTTCCAGGTCTGCTATGGCATGCTTTACTGCCGGTATGAGCTTGTCCATGAAAAATGCGTAGTATCTGTCATCGGCTGGATAGCTTCCCGGCTGCAGTTCACCATTGGAAAAGTATACATTGAATCCGCTGATGCCCGGTGCAAAATGGGTGTGGGAGCAGGCTATGATAATATCCGGAAAGCTGATATTGACGGCGGCGGATAATACAGAATATATTTTTCTGCAGTACTGGACACCGAATCCTTCGTTGTCCACTGTTATTATCAGGCTTCTTTTTCCATTTTGTTCAAGAGCTATTACGCCGGCTTCCACAGAATCTTCTATTTCGCTGGTTAACCTGTTTCTGCTGGCGTAGCCGCGGAGGTAGACTGGAAAACCGGGTGTGATGTCGGCCTTTGAACAACCCATTTTAAGCATGTTGGGATCCTTTTTTATAATAGATTTTGTATTGATGCGCAGTAACTGCTGACAAACTTATGATCATAACAGGAAATTAGTTTGTTTTTATGGATTTTCAACTTTAAATGCAGGCATTTAATTGAAGAAAAAAGTTCAGGCAGCTTCGAGCGTTTATTGTTTTTTTTGTATTTAACTCTTTATTCATTGTCGAATTTTAATTATATGGTAAAAGTTTGTCATTTATATGTAAAAGCAGTTGAAAAAACAGGCTGTGATGTTTGCAAAATAGGAAGAACAGGTTAAATTAAACCTGTTTTTTATTGGTTGAACATTCTAAACATTCGGGGAGAATAGCAATGTCAGTACATCCAAGTTTGAAGACAAAGGGTGCAGTCGCTGAAAAGCGCAACGTCCTTAAGCGCTACGAGAGAATCGACATTCTGAAGAAGGAAGGTCGCTACAAGGACGGAGACAGGGCCTGGGGTATTCCGAAGACCAAGCCGCAGGACTAAGGGACTGTGGTTGTCTGAAAACCGCATCTACGCATTTTTTGTGGGTGCGGTTTTTTTGTTGATGGCGAGTGAGGCTGTTTTATGTTTATGTCAGCAAACATGCCCGCGTTAAATCATCCCGGGGAATATCATCATGGCATCAGATGAAGTCATACAGACAGTAGTCATAACCAGCGTTAACGGGGATGTCCCCGTGCTTGAGGAAGCTCTCTCTGCACTGGAACTGTCTCCATCTTCCTATGCCAGTCTTGAGACTGGCAAGGCTAATACTTTTCTTGTTGAAGAAGATCTGGACAGGGCGACGGAACTTGCCTCTCAGGTGCGTGAGTACCTTGGGTTCTGGAACGATATGCTTTCTGCTCCTGTTGAGATAGAAGTTCAGGAGATGCACAAGGAGGACTGGCCAATTCATGGAAAAAGAATTTTCATACCTTCCGTGCGTCCGATCGTCTTGTTGTAAAGCCCGGCTGGGAAGAATATGAGGCAAAGCCGGGGGAAATAGTACTTCCCATAGATCCCGGCATGTGTTTCGGTACCGGATATCACGGCACCACCAGGGCATGTCTGTGTTTTCTTGACAAGCTGCAAGCAGAGTACGGTACTATGTCCTTTATTGATGCTGGCACCGGGTCCGGCATACTCTCAATAGGTGCGGCTCTTCTGGGGTATTCTCCCATAGAAGCCTTTGACAATGATCCTCAGTGCATAACTACTTCACTTGAGAACATGGAGCGTGCCGGTGTTTCAGGAATACCTGTTGCCTGTGCACCCCTTGGCGGCTTTATTCCTTCCAAGCCGGCAGATGTGGTCGCCGCCAACATACTGGCAGTTGTTTTGATAAAGCATGCTGCGGATGTTATTGCTCTGGCAAGACCCGGCGGTCATCTTATACTTTCCGGAATATTGACTCCCAATTACAATGAGATCCTTGACGCGTTTATTCCCCTCGGCTGCCGTGAAATTGAACGCGTCACCTATGATGAGTGGACCAGCGGTCTTTTTGTAAGGCCGTAAGTCCTGCATGAAATGTTTCAGAGGTAAATACAATGCCTACATACAGTTATAAATGCGAAGAGTGCGGTGAATGCTTTGAGCGTTTCCAGAGTATTTCCGAAGAGCCGCTGAAGGTTTGTGAAAAGTGCGGCGGCAAGGTTCGCCGTCTGATAGGCGGCGGCGCCGGACTGATATTCAAGGGAAGCGGTTTTTATTGCACAGATTATACAAAAAAGGGCAGTGGTGCATCCACTCCGAAGTCCTCAGAGTCAAAGCCGGCGGCGGAAAAACCGGCGGCAAGCGCAGAAAAGGCTTGAAAAACAAGGAGTTGAATCATGGGTCTGAAATGTCCGAAATGTGGTACTGATAATCTTCTTACTGCCATCTTTTGCCGCGGATGCGGTGACAAGCTGGATTTGAACGCAATGAAACCTGAGGCTCTGCTTAACGACGAGCACAGCATGAAAAAAAATCAGGGTGCAACCAAGGGACAGAAGATTTTTGTGGGTGTATTTTTCGGCATTCTCGGCCTGATTGTTCTTCTTGTCATGATCCCGGTTGGCGCAAATGGTCTTGAAGAAGGTGAAGCCGATAAGAGTTTGGCAGACGCATTTGCCAAAGTCAATAAAATGAGGGGCGGAGGGGCACCTTCTGCACCTTCAATGTCCAAGAAGAAAGGCAGTAAAAAGGCATCTAAAAAAGCTGCTGCCAGACTTACCGAGATAACGCTTGACAGCAATACGGCAAGTAAACTTCTCAGCGGCGCCATGGCACTGCCAAAGGAAGATTGGACTCAGGGCCCCTTTGTGCCGCAGCATTTCAGCGTTGACTTCAGGGAAGAAAACAACATAAAGGTGGTTGTCAAGGCGAAGGCCTTCGGCATGGTTCCTGTTACGTGTTCTGCCAATGCAAAGCTTGAAAAGGGCGAAAATGGCTATGAATATATTCTTTCAGGACCTAAGGTCGGTATGCTTCCCATGATCGTGTACGGTGCCTCTGTTACTGATCTTATTCAGGCTCTGGCCACTTCGTGCCCGGCAACTCAGGCCATAAAGGCCGGTTCGGAAATCACAACATCTGAAGGCAATCTGACGGTCAAGTTCTGATCGCTTCCGCATTCCGGCCTGCGAAGTCATAAGCGGGGACCGGAATGCCTGGGAATGTTTCGACGCATAGGAACAAATGAATGCACTATAGCAGGAGAAAGCGATATGGACAGAAGCAGCAGACTTATTGAGAAACTTGGGACGCTGGATATTCAGATCGTGGAGGCAAATCCTGTTGTGTGGCAGGGAAGATTGTACCTTTTTGAGTACATAAGGTATTTCCCTGGCAGGGATTCCGTTAATTACCACGGTAATGACACCGGAGACTCCTGCTTCCGTTTCCGGGATGTGGAAAACAACACATTTACTCCAATGTTCGCATCAGGACTTCATCTTGGATGCGCCTTTGCCGCCGGGGACAGGATGATAGTGACTGCCGTGAACGCTTGGGCTGGAGACAGAATATACCAGATGGAATCCACGGACCTTGTCAGTTGGACAGAGCCAAGAGTGGTTTTGACAGATGAAAGGTGGCGGGCCTACAACACTTCAGTATGCAGAGCCGGGGACAGATATGTGATGACTTTTGAACTGGGCGGCCCGGAAGACATGGTGGGTATTCCTTTCACCATGTTCTTTGCTGAAAGCAGAGATTTGATCAACTGGACGATGATCCCCGACGGAATACTTGGAAAGGACTTTTACACGGGTGGCCCCATGCTCAGATGGTATGACGGCTGGTTTTACTTCTTCTATCTTGAGGCAAGCACAGGACCGGAATCCTACGAGACCGTTGTTGTAAGGTCCAGTGATTTGAAGAATTGGGAATGGAGCAGTAAAAATCCAGTGATAAGTTATTGTCCGGAGGAAGACAAGAAAATATTGCCTGATTTCCCGATGCAGTTCGCCGAATACATGCTCAATGCCGATGATTTCAATGCTTCCGATCTTGATATGTGCGACTTCAATGGTGATGTACAGCTGGTATACAGCTGGGGAAATCAGCACGGCAAGGAGTTTCTTGCAAGAGCCATTGTAAAGAATATGACAGAAGAAGAGTTCTGCAAAAGTTTCTTCCCGTAGGCCTGACTTATTTTTACAGGCAAACAAAAGCCATGGTTCCGAAAATGTTTCCGAAACCATGGCTTTTTTAGTGCGCCTTGCGAGCGCACGTTCCAACGGGTGAAAGTCCCGAATCCGCCCGATAGCGGGAAGGATATAGCTGAACACCAAAGACTCCACGGCGGTGAAATCGTGCGCGACCTGCTCGCAGGAGACTGCGCACAAAGGAGGAATGGACGAAAGCCCAGCGCCTCTTTGTGCAGGGATGGGTGAACTACTTCAAGCTTGCGGACATGGCAAAGCTTCTGCAAAGAACCGATGAATGGATGCGGCGACGCATCCGCATGGTCTTTCTCAA
>JAZURH010000046.1:0-2982 GCA_045606125.1 Lentisphaeria bacterium
TTTGAATTTATGCAAATCGATTGGTCGCATTTTTTTGAAAAATGTGCGTTTTTTTGCCAAAAAAGGACATTTTAAGACAAAAAAGACCCTATCGACAGTAACAACATCACTGCCGGCAGAGCCTCTATATCAGCCTTAAAGGCTATTCAATATCCAACTGGCTGGGTCATAAGTACGGCAAACTTCTTGTCCAGACCCATTTTTTCTGCAAGGTCTTCGGGATACATTCCCCTGACAACAGTATTCAGCCCCTCTGAAGCGCAATACAGATATATGTTCTGCACCACAAAAGCGCCATCGGCATAACGCCAGGGCTCCTTCTGCAATGTAGTATCAGCCACAATAACCAGCACAATCTGCGCATCCTTTACAAAGTTCTGGGATGTTCCGGCCGCCGTATATGCACGCAGGTCATCTGTTTTCTTCTGCACCAGGGCATGTTTTGCTGCATCATAAAACCAGACACCATCTTTCTTCAGGACATACAGATCTATCTCCTGGCGGTTCATCGCACTGGGAACTGTTCTTTTATCCGGCCTGTTAAAACCATTGCCAGCCCACAGCATATTTCCAAGCACAGTTTCCGGTATAGGCTTTCCGCTGTTGAACTTTCTTGTTGATTTTCGCTCGGCAAGGGCAGCCATAAGCGGCTTTCCACTGTTTCTGTCAGCCTTAGGCAGCACAATAGTCTTCAATTCAGAAGCCATTCCCGCGGCTGCAACAGCAATGGATGCAAAAAAGATTTTAGCCAACATGTTTTTTATCCGTTGTTTTTAGATCATTTTATTTACAGATAACGCTGTATCTCTACATTCATCATCCGATATTTGTCAAAGATTTTTTCCTTTGTAGTCACTCCGATAAAGCGTCCTGTCCCTGCCATTGACACAGGTAGAAAATTCAGATGCCATACTTCCATTTTCGTCAGGGCATGATCTATGGTATCATCTGAATATGTCATACCATCCGGGAAATCCATTATTTCGCTTATGAATGTATCCCGGGCATTTCTGGAATTTACCATTATCGAAAGCAGCTTGCTATAGGGAAGCAAGCCAATAAGTCGGCCCGCCTCGTTTACCACAGGATATACATCTATGTGATTGCGCAAATTGCGCCTTGCAACGATCTCGGCCTCTGCCAGAGTGTCCATCGGTTTCAGAGTCACAGTCATAGGCACTATGCAATTCTCAACTTTCATACGCTTGAGCAGTGCCTTGTCATTATCGTCGCCAAGAAGATTGCTCTTGAAAAGCGATCTGCGGTAAATCGACCTGGGTTCAAATATCCTCCCGAAATACCACGACACACCTGATACTATCATAAGGGGAACCAATAGCTGATAGCCGCCGGTGGTTTCTGCTATAAGAAAAACACCGGCAAGTGAAGTGCGCATTACAGAGGTGAATACGCCGCACATGCCGAGAGCTGTAAAGTTGGAATATGACACTTCAGCAAGACCGCTCAAATTGACAGCATGTGCAAAGGCATACCCTGTAAACGCCCCTATGAACATGGAAGGAGCAAAAATGCCGCCATCGCCCCCCGATGCAATAGTAAGAGATGAAACAAATATCTTGATAAATATCGCTGCAAGCACTATGATATAGGGAAGCGCTCCGGACGGCAGCCAGGACAGAAGGTAGGGAGCTTCCCAGATAAAGGCCTGATCATGGATCAACAGCTTTTCTACAAACGGATACCCCTGCCCCCGCAAATGGGGAAACAAAGCAAGAAACAGGCACAGGACAAGGGCTCCGCACACCATCCTGACCAAAGGCCGGGGAAACATGCGCGACAATCTGCCTGCAGTTGCCTCTGTCCCCCTTATAGTCAATATGCCTATGACAGCGCAAACACACCCCAGCAGAAAAGCGGGAAATATCTCCTGACCGCTCCATTGGACTATCGCATTCGGGAAAAACACATCATGACCGGACAGCAGATGGGATACTACCGAAGAACTTGCGCTTGCAAGTACGATAGGAACAAGGGCCGACACAGAAAACTCAGGCAGCAGTCCCTCGATTACAAACAAGACACCTGCTATGGGACTGTCAAATATTCCTGAAATGGCTGCAGCGGAACCGCATCCGATGAATATGCTGCGAGGCAATGTATTCACCTTGAAAAAACGGGTAATATTTGAAGCAACAGCCGCACCGGTAAGCACAGAAGGCGCCTCAAGTCCGGCTGACCCGCCGAACCCCACGCACAATGCACTTGAAAAAATATGGGTATAAGTCTCGCTGAACGGTATATTCGGTCGCCGCCTGTCCAGATTCAGAATAAGTCCGCTGAGAGATTTTGAAAATGTCCTGCCTCCGAATATGCGCTGAAAAAAGTAGGACAAAGCCACACCGGCGAAAGGCAGCGGCAAAAGCACATACAAAACATATTTTGCATCGCTTAATCCCCTGCCGAGGCCACTGCAGAAATCCGCTATTGACACCACAAGAAAATGCAGAAAATAGACGGCAAACGCCGTGGCAACGCCAATAAGCACAGACTGCATGATCATCCATGCGCTATGCTTGAAGCGATGCCTTACAATACGGAACAATCCCGATATCAATCTACCCTTGAACATATACAGAATCCTGCACGACTCCCGAAGCAACCTACATGCAAAGAGGCAACAGCCGCGGACTTAAAAAACACATCTGATCTCCCGCGACATCAGAAACATTCAATCAAGCCATTCTTCGCCTTCTGCAAAACCTTCGACACTGTTTTTTATGAAAACTTTGCCCTTCCATCTAAGAGGCCTGGCAGCATTGTCCACATTGACATGCACATCTTTCATTATAATCCCGTTCACATTCTCAACATAGAATGGGTAAAATGCACTCTTGAGTCCAAAGGGGGCATATTTCTTTTCTTCAGTCTCCTCCACATTGTCTTCACCACCGTAATAATCAAATCTTATGTCCTCCAGACTTATGTTCTTTACCTGGCGTCCGTAATTGCCTATGAAATAAC
>JAZURH010000047.1:0-2257 GCA_045606125.1 Lentisphaeria bacterium
AACGAAGTTAACGCCTGCATAGAGGGACTTGTGGAAGCAGGTGCTGACAGCGTAACTGTGGTGGATGGACACGGCGGAAGCAATTCAATTGACATTTTCAAGCTTCACCCGGCGGCGGAACTGCTCCAGTACGGCGGTACATTCCCCTGCGTCTTTCCGGATGGGAAATATGATGCAGCGATTCAGATAGGCACCCATGCAATGCAGAACAGCAATGGATACATGTGCCACTCCTTCAGCAGCCATTCTATAAGCGAACTGCGCCTGAACGGCACTCCCATTGGGGAAATCGGCATTGAGTTTCTCGTATGCGCATGGTTCGGAATCCCCATGATACTTGTATCGGGTGATGAAGCAGCATGCGCTGAGGCCAGAGATTTCGCAGGAGGAAAAGTGGAAACCGTTGCAACAAAGATGGCCTACAGCAGATATTCGGTAAGAAATTACTCGCCCACCAAGGTATACGCCGAGCTGAGGGAAAAATCCAAAAAGGCGCTGCTTAACCTTAAATCTTATCCAGTTTGCCCAATTCCTGAAAACATAGAAATCGTATACGAGATGATGTGCCCGAATCATGCGGACATGATGGAGGCCGGTGGTGCAGAAAGACTGGATTTCAGGACGGTAAGGTACACAGGCAAGGATTTTCTCAGAGTGTGGCTTTCCCACTTCAGCGGAAAAGACTCCATTGAAAAGCACTTTGAATATGCCTTGAAGCTGAAGGGATAATGAGCACGATTTCAGGAAAAATGACTTCAGGCCCACCGTGGCGCCATGTAATAAACTTTTCCCTGCCGGTCCTGGCAGGTTCCCTTCTCCAACAGCTGTACAATACAGCGGATACCATAATAGTTGGAAATTTTTCCGGTGAAAAAGCACTGTCCGCAGTAGGTACAACAGGCAGTTTCACATTTCTGTTTCTTGCTATTGCCATAGGCATATCCTCGGGTAACGGAGTGCTTGTGGCACAGCATTATGGTGCAGGTGATACAAATGGCGTGCGGCGCAATGCGTCAACTGGCATAGTAATGATGCTGACGCTGGGTGCTATTTCTGCCCTGACAGGATTTCTGGCGGCACGCCCGGTATACAGACATCTGATAAATGTGCCGCCGGATTTTCTGGAACTGACTGTGACATATTTCAGGATATACTCACTGGGTCTGGTATTCCAGTTCGGCTACAATATCTTTTCATCCGTGCTAAGGGCACTTGGCGACAGCAGGGCCACATTGTATTTCCTGCTTATATCGTCATTGCTGAACATAGTGCTTGACCTTGTTTTCGTGGCAGTTCTGCATCTTGGTGTGGCAGGTGCCGCCTGGGCGACAAACATAGCCCAAGCTGTCTCATTTGCTGCCGCCTATATCTACATGTCAAGTAAATACCCGGCACTGCGTTTTGGTCTCCGAGATCTCACATGCAGCAGAAAACTCATAGCCGATACGATGAAAGTTGGATTTCCCATCTCTCTGCAGCTTATAATAGTGTCCTGCGGATTCACCCTGATACAACGTGCAGTAAATGGATTCGGTCAGGTAATGACGGCATCATTCACGGTAGGCCAGAGAATAGAGATGTACCTGAACCTGCCATGTCACGCTTTCCAGACCACTCTGGCCACCTACACTGGACAGAACATAGGAGCGAAAAAGCCCTGGCGAATAGCATCGGGAATGTGGCAAACACTTGCCATATCCCTGGGAATAACCATATTCATTTCTGCACTTGTGTGGATGGCTGCCCCGCAGATAACTGCAATGTTCGGATTAGGAGACACATCGGCCCAATACTGCCTTTCACATCTCAGGGCAGCGGCAATGTGTAATATTGTGCTGTCAGTGTATATCCCCCTGTTTGGAGTTTTCCAGGGTGCAAAGCACAGTGCTTTTCCCATGCTGGTGGCATTTTCAGCTCTGGGGGCAAGAGTTGCGGTAACATACATGTTCCGCCACAGCTCATTCCTGGGACATACTGTAATATGGTGGAACGGAATATTCGGATTTGCCGTAGGCTTCATGGTGACATGGGCATACTATTTCAGCAGACACTGGATGAAAGGAACGGAACAGATTTTACAGAAATAACAAAAAAAGGAAAAAACTATGACAAAACTGGAAGCAGACAAACTGTCATTGACATTAGGCGAAAATGGGGCTGTATCATCTATATGCAGCAATGGTGCGGAACTCGGTTCACAGGCAGAACAGGCCTTTACAATTGAGATACTGGACAAAGAAGGAAATGCTCAGCTGCT
>JAZURH010000048.1:0-4665 GCA_045606125.1 Lentisphaeria bacterium
CAGGACGGTATCACTGTTGTTGAATACAGGTATTACTGCTGATATTATCATTATCTTTATTTTCTTTTACGGCGGAATGGTGCGGTGGTTCCTGATTGAAGCTTCAGAGCTTTAAGTTTAGCGTATCCGAATTTGTGGAGCGCTTTAAAGTCTTCGTTTCTTGATGATGGCGGATAAATGCAGCAGTCTGAGTCCCTGAATGCTTCAATCAGCATATTATGCAGTCTATCCGGATCTATTCCGGGGGCATAATAATACAGGGGACTGGTATCGTCCCAATCCGGTGGAACTTTATTTTCTCTGCGCGCCGTTTCCATGATAGGCGCTCCGGAAAGAAGCCTTATTCCTGAAAAAATGACAGAAAATGCCGGTTTAAGTGAAAGCATGTTTTCTATTCCCCGACTGACAGTTTCCCAAGTTTCTCCCGGGGCTCCGAACATTGCATTTGCATTTACGCCGATGCCGCGCGCGATAAAGTTATCGCTGCAATCCTTTACCTGCTTGAAGGTGAAATCCTTTCCCAGGCCTGCCAGTGTTTCGTCTGTGGTTCCATCCACTCCCAGGTCAGCGCATACAAGTCCTGATTTGTCCATCAGGTCAATGTCATCTCTATTAAGATTGAATGGAGTTATGAAGGCTGTCCAGGGCATCTGGAGATTCTGCCCGATCATTGCCTGCAATATTGTCTTGTATTTTTTTTGCGGATCATTGAAAATGGAATCAGTGAAATAGAGCATTGATTCAGAGAAGTTTTCTTTGATGAATCTTATGTCATCTATTACATCTTCCACAGGCCTTGCTCTTAATGTGTGTCCTTCCAGCATGGGATATGTGCAGTAAGCGCAACGGAAAGGGCATCCGCGTTTGGTCTGTATCGGAATGGTATGGGTTTCTTCCTGATAGAACCTTCCTATGTCCAGTGAATATCTGGCTCCGTATATGGCTTTTGCTTTTTCCGAGTACACAGTGCCTTTCGGTTTAGGATTCCCTGATTTAATGTCTTCAATAAGCGACAGTATTGCATTTTCCCCTTCGCCGGCAATTCCGTAGTCCGCATTACTTTGTTTCATTACTGCAGCCGGATTCATGGAAAATCCCGCTCCTCCAAGAATGATCGGACCATTGAAAAGTTCTCTCCAATATGCAATTACATCAGTAGCGGCCTTAAAAACAAAAGAATTGACTTCATTGCTGTCCGCCACATCCATGTTTCTTATTGATATGGCAATTATGTCAGGTTTGAATTCCGAAAAACGCTCTTCAGCAGCTTTTTTGAATGCATCCATGCCATGGCACAAAGGGTCAAATTGCATGACTTCATGTCCGGCTTCAGACAGTACCCTGGCAATAACAGACATGCCCAGCGGGTATACCGGCAACGGATCCGTGCAAAAGTTTGCAGAAGAAAGCAGTATTTTCATTTTATGCCTGTCTTGTTATAAAATATTTTTATTGAAGTTGGTGTATCTGTTCATTGAGCAGTGTACGGTCATACAGTCTGAATGCAGCTTTTGTCCTCCATATTTCCGCAGTCATTATATGGCATAGCTTTTCTTCAGCCAGGAAGGTATCCAGCAGATGCTGTATGATCAAAAGTTGATTTTTCGCGGCAATATACCTTACCGGCCCTTTTATCTTAAGGGTAATGGCCGCTTCACAGACGGGTATGGAAGGCAGGGTGGGAACGAAAAGAGTGGCCCGCCCGCTTTCCCTGCCGTGAAATACAAAGTCATCCCAGAAAATTCTGTTGTTGAAGGAGCATCCATCTCCATTAATTCCTATTATCGCAGTTTGTTCCGGAGTCCACTCATTCTTTATATTTGAAGCGCATAATATTGAGCCCAGCTGTGCCATTCTCACATTGTCCGCTGCACGCCTGAAATCATCAAGATCCCCTTGCAGGAGATCCTTATTGTTCTGCATCTGCTTTTTCAGGTCATTCAGATCAGTGAATTGTATTGAGGAAAAATCATTTGATGCTGTCAGGTTGGCCAGGTCTATTTGAGCAGAAAAATATTTCATTGTGCTGCCTCCACTATTACTGTGCTGTTAAGACCTCCGAAACCTACATTCAATGAAAGCAGTTTGTTGGATCTTACTGGCCTGGTTTCTGTGGAAACAAAGTCCATTGCATGGTCTTCCGGTGTTTCCAGGCCAGCCTGCGGCGGCAGCAATTTTCTTTTTGCAAAACAAAGTCCATACGCTATTTGAAGAATACCGGTGGCACCGAGTGTGTGTCCTGTATTTCCCTTGATGGAAATCAGCGGAGTATCGGAGAATATTTTTTTCAGTGCGGCGATTTCAGAGGCGTCATTGAACGGTGTGCCGGTTCCATGGCCTATTATTGCTCCAATGTCCTCTGGACTCAGTTCGGCCTTGCTGATGGTAATTTTAATCAGGTTGGACAGTGATTCGCCTGACAGATCCGGGGCTGTTATGTGTCCTGCATCGCATGATTCACATGCTGCAAGAATTCTGCCGATTGACAGCATATTGGAATCCCGTCTTCCAAGCAGCAGCGCACCTGCACCTTCTCCAAGTGTAAGTCCGTCTCTGTTTTTGTCATAGGGGCGTGCCATGTTTTTGGAATGGGCTCTAAGGGAGGCAAATCCTCCTGTGACGAATTCCGATGTTATGTCCAGACCAAGTACCAGGGCAAAACTGCAGTGCCCGTTCTTTATTGAACGGGATGCCATTGCAACAGCTGTCTGACCGGAGGCGCATGCTGCCGCAACCAGAACTGCATCTTTCAGTCCTGTAAGACGCCTGGCCTCTTCAAGAAGCATTCCTGTGCAGTCGGGAGAGACATCGTTATCTGCATTTTCAAGCAGGTCAATGGCACCTACTGTTGTTGCCAGAAAGAGCCTTGTATTTTCCGGCAGGGAGGGCAGGCGGTTGACGATGCGCTCGAGAAGTGTGAAGGCCCTGGATCTGCCCTGTTCAGTCTTCAAGTCTTGTATGACGCCTAATTTAAGATCGTTGTGGACGAAATGTTCCGGCCGGATAAAAGGCTGCCTGGCATTGTAGAAAGTGTCCATAGCATCATCCAGCGTATTGCCGGCTGCAGATATTCCATCTGCATGGAGAATATGAATATCAGTCATTGTAGAACTCTCCATTTTTCCATCTGTTCCAGACATTTTCTAAAAAAGGAGGCGTTGCAATGCATGGAGAATGACTGTTGGAATCAAACAACATTTGCACTGTATAGCCTGTTCCTGCAATTCTGCCGTCTTCTTTAATTATCCGGTAGCATACATTTATTCTGGCTCCGTCGGACCATACAAGCTCTGCTCTGATTGAAATAAGTTCATCAAGTTTCAGCGGTAAGAAGTAATCTGCATGTATCTGGACTATGGGAGCCCCGGTTTTATTCAATCTGTAGTTTTCATAAGTCAGTCCGACTTTGCGCATCAGTTCAGTATGTGCAAGTTCGAAGAATCTGGGATAGTGGCCATGCCATCCTATTGCCAAGGCGTCCACTTCACTGAAAACAACTCTGTGCTCCACAGTGTATGTTATCGGTGAGGGTGCGTCTTCCGGTGTTTGAAAATATGTTTTTTTGCGTCGCATTTTTATTGCTCACATCAGTTCAGTACAAGTTTGATTTTCGAGGCATTGTGCTTGTCAAAGGTGTGAAATACTGCATTGATATTTATATTTTTGCAGTCATTCTGCGTAATTGAGAATAATATTTTCACCTTGTCATTTGCGGTAAGAGGAGTTCTGCATTTCATAGAAGCGATGCGGCAGGTCCTTAGAGCATTATTCTGCAGCGCATGTTGCGCCAGGAGCTCAACAAGTGACAGTTGACATATTGCCGGTACTATTGGATTGCCGGGAAAATGGCCGTCAAATCCAGGAAAGTCCCTGTCAAAAGTTATGTTAGCGGCAAATGTCCCGTCCTCAAGCTTTTGTGGTTCTGACATGCGTTCAAGCAACGCGATCTGCATTTTTGAGCGGTCGGTCATGGCTGTGGAATTGCGTCAAGTGTTAATGTATAAAAGCCGGTGAAACTTTTATATACGATATGCCTGTATTGATTTGTTTTTGGTGTCCAATCGTGGAATGTGGCCTGCCATTTCCTGACTGGAAAATTGCCTTTATAAAGTTTTGTCATTCTGAGGGGGGTCCCGTCAAAGACAGCTTTTGCAGATTTATCCATGTTGTATATGAATGGAGTGATTATGTCGTCATGAAATAATTGCGGTTTGAAATTATAGTTGAAAATGGCATGGAGAGCTCCGGGAATGTCTGAAAAAATCCTGCTTTTTGCAATTGACGGAACTGCCTCTGATACAAAAGTCTTGTTGAGTTTACCGTCTTTAATGTAAAAGTATGCTATGCATGGACCGTTTGGCGTCGTGAAGGAGGCTTTAAATGATTTTTCTGAAGGATTTGAATTGATGGCAAGAAGCAGGGGGATATTATGTCCGAATATTTCTATCTTTGCATGAAAAGCCCTTTTGACCGGCATAAGTGTGTTTGCTGCGAAAGAATACATTTCTTTATTTGCTTCTGCAGCCTGAACTTTTCTTTCCGGATAAAATTGCGGTTCCAGTGATGCACACCCGGTGGAGAAAATCAGAAATGCCATTATGAACATTGAAAACAGTGTTTTGCGTTTTAACAGCGGTAAAATGCATGCTATAGCCGGAATGACTA
>JAZURH010000049.1:0-3075 GCA_045606125.1 Lentisphaeria bacterium
GCTGTGGTCAAGCTGTTCATCAAGGAGAACTTCTGCTGCTGTGATAAGTGCTCAAAATAAAAACTGAGTTCACGGAGAGGGGCGCCGGAAAACGCGCCCCGCTAAAAACAACGGAATGTCATAATTACAACAAATCAGGAACAGCACGGGATGCAGTTAGAAGGCAGCATAATAAGGGAAGTGGAGATTTTTGAAAATGTCTTCGGCGGTGACGGAGTCGCACGCCTGAAAGACGGAGAGATAGTATTTGTCCCCTTCTCGGCGCCCGGCGATGTGGCGACAATAGAAATAACAGAGGCAAAGAAATCCTTCTGCCGCGGAGTGATAAGGAAACTGGACACACCGTCAGATACCCGTGAGAAACCGGTCTGCCCGTTTTACGGCAGATGTGGCGGATGCACATACCAGCACATGTCCTACGATGCTGAATGCAAAGCAAAGAAAGCTCAGTTCTCCGTGGCAATGCAGCGTCTCGGCAAGTTTTCAAGTTTTCCGGAGCTTGAAACATTCGGCATGCCGGAAAAAAGATACGGCTACAGGAACAAGCTGCGTCTGGAACCTTTCATGAACGGAGACAGGCTGTCATACGGATTCTGCGAAAGGGACAATACCACATTCTTCCCTGTTTCTCAATGCCCACTTGCCATGGACAGCATAAACGCCAATCTGCGCAGGGAAATAACAAAAGCTCAAGCCTACAAATATCCCAGAGGAAGAAATCCCTACACGCTGACGCTTCGCACTGACTCCACCGGAAATACAGTTTCCTATCTTGGCAGAGCCTCGGAAAAGCTGAAATGGCTGCGTGAAAAACTGCTCGGCAAAGAGGTCAGCGTGCCTGTCGGAAGTTTCTGGCAGGTCAATTCCGACACTTCTGAAATGATGTTCTCAACTCTGAAATCATGGCTGGAGCCCCTCGGAACCAGATCGCTGATAGACGCATACGCAGGAGTCGGCACATTCTCCCTTGCAATGGGCGAAGCATTCCAATACAGAGTCATTATCGAAAACGATGCCCAGGCTGTGGCTGCATCCAGATATAACCACCAGCAATACGACCTGAAGGCACGATTTATTGCCGGAAATACCGAAACTGTGCTTGGAAACTGCCTTGCGAATGTTAAAACTTCAGACACGACAGTCGTACTTGATCCGCCAAGGACAGGCTGCCTACCCAAGGTAATAAAGTCCATTCTTGATTTTACGCCTGAGTTTGTGGCGTATGTGTCATGCAATCCGACAACCCTTGCCAGAGATCTTAATGCACTTTGCTCAACTGGAGCATACAAACCTGTCAGAGCTGCCGCATTCAATATGTTCCCCGCAACGGCCCACTTTGAATCAGCAGTTCTGCTGCAGAAAAATTGAACAGATTCGAAAGCATACTCCTGCCCCGACAGGCGATGCTACACAAAATACACTATCAGAAAAACAACCGGAGGAAAACAGCCATGATGGAAAGCAAGCTCACGCCCCGCGCTGCATTTGCAGGATTCGGCGAAGTCAATACACCACCTGAATTCATCGGACCGCGCTGCAAAGCCGCTGCAGATGAATTAAGAAAACTTGGTATTACAGTATTTGAAGCGCCCATCGTCAACGATGATCCGGCAGGAAAAATGGCTGCTGCTGCCTCCGATGCCATGAAGGCAATGGACTTTGATGTGCTGGTGCTCTGCGTGGCAGGATGGATACCCACATGGGCCGTGGTGAAGACCATCGAGGCGTTCAAGCACAAGCCCATGCTGCTCTGGGGACTCAGCGGATGGCGTGAAAACGGACATTTCGTCACGACGGCTGACCAGGCGGGAACTACTGCACTGAGACTACCTCTCCAGCAGATGGGATTCAACATCAGATATCTGGTCAATTTCAAAGACAGTGCTCCCCGCTACGAAGAGGCTGCAGATTTCATATTCGCCGCAGCAGCCGCGGAAAACCTCAAGGACTCAGTCGTCGGAATGTGCGGCTACAGAGACATGAGACTCTATGGTACACTCTATGACGGAACGGCACTCAAAACTGTTGTCGGACCAGAAATAGAGCATTTCGACCTATATGAACTCAATGAACTTTCAGAAAAGCTCGATCCGGCTGAAATTGCGGAAAAATCTGCTTTCATGCGCGACAACTGGGAGTTCACCCGTCAACCCCAGCCCGGTACAATAGAAGCCTCCGTAAAACTGGCGTTGGCCATGAGAGATAAAATCAAGGACAGGGGATATGAGGCATTTTCATTCTGCGATGTGGACGGCGTAAAGCGCCTTCTGAACTTCGCCCCGGCCGGCGCATTGACACTGCTGCATCAGTTGATTGACATACCAACCGTGCCGGAAAACGATTCCTACGGTGCCATCACACAGATGATAATGCACAAACTGACTGGGGAAGTCCCCGCATACATGGAATACTACGAATTCACCCGGGACAGCGCGATAATGGGTGTTCCGGACTATGTGCCGCCGTGCGTTGTTGACGGAAAGGTCACAGTCATGCCGAACGCTTTCGGATCCTTTGGTGAAGGACTTCTCAATGTATCAAAAGTGCGTACGGGAAAAGTCACTCTTGCCCGTCTTGCCATGGTTGACGGACAGTATGTAATGCACGCAACACTTGCGAATGCTGTCACTCCCGAAAAATGGGAAGAAGCCGGATGGGCTCCGCCGGCTCCACAGCTGCCCAGCCTGGAAATGAAGTTCGGATATGACAGCGATGAGTTCCTTCAGGACATTATGGGACAGCACTATATCGTATCCTACGGTGACTGGATGAACCGCCTGGCTGAGTTCTGCGCCATCAAGGGAATTACCCTTATCTGAAAGCAGACTTAACAAAGAAAGGTCCGTGTTTCTTATAGAATCACGGACCTTTCCTGCATTTCGGCCATAAAACCGCGCATCAAAGCAAATATGGTTTCAGCAGCGGTGCCATTCTGATATATCCCTTTATTGTCAGATGCGTGCCATCCGGCATGGCGCATTCCGAGGCCAGTTGGCCGGTTTCATCCACCGTGGCGCTGAAGTAATCCACATGTCCGTCAAGTTCACGGAGTGCCCATTCACGGAGCCTGTTGTT